>JAIBCG010000137.1 GCA_019694295.1 Saprospiraceae bacterium | reverse complement strand
CTTTTTCTAGCGATTTTTTGGCTTCCTTAAGTTCTGTTGCAAGTATCTCAGCTTTTTTGACATTTTGCATTTCCTTTATTTCCCGCAATACTTTTTCAACTTGCTTGCTATCATGTGCGATTTTTTGAAGATTGCTTTCCTTATTTTCAAGCTTGAATTTTTTTCGCCGGAATTCCAAATCTTTTTGAAGATCATTGTAGTTCTTTATCAGTTTGTCAACGAATATTTCTCTTTCTTTTACTTCAGAAATTTTATCCTGCAAAACCTTCAGTTCAGCTTGTAAATCTGCCAGAATTTCATCTATAGCCTTTTCATTCTTGCCGGTTTTGTGACGAGCATAATCGAGTAATTCTTTCGTAAATCCGGTTTTTTGAGCTATTTCGTAGGCATACGAGCTACCTGGTTTGCCCACCAATAACTCAAATGACGGTTTGAGACGTTCTTTATCAAAGTGCATACTAGCATTGATGATTCCCTTTGTTTTGTAAGCAAATAATTTCAAATTGCTGTAATGTGTGGTAATAACCCCGAAGGATTTTTGCTTATTGATTTCGCTCAATGCTGCTTCTGCTATCGCGCCCCCTATTTTTGGATCTGTACCGGAACCAAATTCGTCAATTATGGCAAGAGAATTTTCATTTGCTACGTCCAGAAATTCTTTTATGAATCTAAGTCTGCTGCTATAGGTTGATAAATCATCCTCAATACTCTGCTGGTCTCCAATATCCGTAAACAGACTCTGAAAAATACCAAACTCAGAATTCTTATCGACCGGAACAAGCATGCCGGATTGTACCATCAACTGTAACAAACCAACCGCTTTGAGTGTAATAGATTTACCTCCGGCATTTGGTCCGCTTATAATGACAATACGGTTATCATTTTTTAGCTGCAAAGTAAATGGTATGGTAGGTTTACCAAGCTCTTTGTTTTTTAAGTAAAGGAGCGTGTGATAACCTTCGATGATGCTTAAATATGGTTTGTTGAGTAATCTAGGTTTATTCCCATTGTATTTTAATGCAAATCTGGCCTTTGCATTGATTATATCAATTTCTGTGATTAGCTCTTGGTAATTCTGAAGTAATGCTGTCTTGTCTGATAAAAATGCACAAAGTGCTTTGAGTATTCTGTAAATCTCACGCCTTTCTTCTTGTTCAAGATCGAAAATATCGTTGTTTATTTCAATGATTTCTTCGGGCTCTATATACGCTGTTTTACCGGTGGCGGATTCATCATGGATAATACCACGTATTTTGCGTTTATGTTCAGCTAGTACACAGAGTACTTTCCTCCCGTTACGGATACTTTCTGAAGATTCTGCCAAGTATTCTTTAGATTTATACGAATTGAGTAAAAACCTGAACTGTTTCTCTAACACTGCCTGCCGGGTAGCCATTTTTTTTCTGATGCTTACCAAGGTTTCTGAAGCATCATTACGTATCTGACCGTCAGGTGTAAATATTTTATTGAAATAAATCAATATACTATCATCATTATCAACATTTTCTACAAGTTGAGAAAAATGTGGATAGGCTATTTTTCTGCTACCATCAAAATATTTTAGTATGTCATAACCGAGTAGGTAAAGATTGCGGATACGAAGGATATCTTCAATATCGAGTACATAATCTACAATATGCAGAGGTTGAAGACAAGCTGAAATGTCTTCGTAGGCAGTCATCGGTACTTTGTCATTGGTGACTATTGAAGCCTTACATTCATCAGATTGGTGTAATTGTATCATGATTTTTTTAAAATCAGACGATGGCACAATACTATAAATACGATCTACAGCAGGTTGGCCGTATGCCTCCAAAGCTACGAGTTGTCGAATTTTGTCAAACTCAAGTTTTTCGACCGAATCAGATGGGATGAAAAGCATATTTTTAAATTGAAACCAAAATTAGTGTATGATGCGTGTTTAATAACGGTTTTTGTTGATAATTGGTTTAATTTTGATATAAAATACATAGAAAATGGCAGGTAATAGCTTCGGGAAAGTATTCAGAATTACGAGTTTTGGTGAATCGCACGGGCCTTACGTTGGAGTTTGTATAGATGGTTGCCCTGCCGGATTGAAGATTGACATTGATTTTATTCGTAAGAAACTACAACAGCGACGTCCAGGCCAATCAGGATTAACCACTTCCCGGACAGAAAGAGAGGATTTTCAGATTATCTCAGGTGTTTTTGAAGGAATATCATTGGGCACACCTATTACTATTCTTATACCGAATGAAGATACCATTACGAAAGATTACGACCAACTGAAAAACATATACAGACCTTCGCATGCTGATTATACGTACGATGTTAAATACGGCATTAGAGACCATAGAGGAGGCGGTCGATCATCTGCCCGCGAAACTGTTGCACGTGTAGCAGCCGGCGCCATCGCTCAAATGTTATTACATACTGCCGGTGTTGTAGTATTCAGCTACACAAGAAAGATTGGCAAATTAGAACTTGCAGTAGAACCTGATTCTATTGGTTTGAAAAAAATTTATACACATGACACACGGTGCCCTGATCTGGAAATGGCTGATAAAATGTCTGAGTACATCCGGGAGATTAAAGCACAAGGCGATACCGTCGGAGGAATAATAGAAACGATTGTCACTGGTATGCCCGCAGGCTTAGGTGAACCTGTTTTTGACAAATTGAATGCAGACCTGGGCAAAGGCATATTAAGCATAAATGCTTGTAAAGGCATAGAATTTGGCTCCGGATTCAAAGCAGCCGGTTTCAAGGGCTCTGAGCACAATGACATTTTCATAAACCAAGACGGGGATATTAAAACCACTACCAATCATTCGGGTGGCATACAAGGCGGTATTTCGAACGGTATGAATCTTGTATTCCGGGCAGTATTTAAACCTGTATCAACCATTCAAAAAACTCAAGCAACGCTAAACATCAACAAAGAAGCTACGGATTTCATAGCCGGAGGACGTCATGATCCTTGTGTAATACCAAGGGCTGTTCCGATTGTAGAAGCAATGACTTCAATCGTGTTGGCAGATCATTTATTGAGAAATAAGCTGAGTAGAATATCATAACTCTGTAAAAAAAATAGGAATTTTTATGTATTACAATTGAAAATTGCGTATAAATGTCTTAAATTTGACAAATTAAATCATTCAAGAATAGTATGCAAAAAAAATTAGTCCTTATTTCTGCCTACCTTATTAT
>JAIBCG010000086.1 GCA_019694295.1 Saprospiraceae bacterium | reverse complement strand
GTACAATACGGTTAGGATTCATACTTCACTAAATGGAAGATCGCCTCTAGATAAACATTTTGAATTAATCAAAAAATTAGCAGCATAATAGCTTATCTTTATGTCTATTCTCATGAGAATGTCCACTCAAGGTGGTACCATATCTGTCAATAGCGAACTCGGTAGCGGAAGTACCTTTACAGTCGAACTGAATAAAGTATCCTGACAGGCACAACACAGGATGCAGCACTTGTACAATTTAACGCAGCCAAACGTATTCCGGCACACCGGCTCAGAATGCGGCCTTCAACTAGTACGCCCAACCACCTATTTAAAAAACTGGTTAATGAACCCAATCGTACGGTTTATATAATCCTGATTTTGTGCCTCTGACGCCCAAAGACCATGACCACCACCCGGATAAATGGTATCGTAGTGCCATACAGCTTTTTCTTCAAGTGCCTTGCGCAACAGCGGCATCTGTGTCACCGGTATCAGCGGATCCTTGTCCCCATAGAATGAAATGGTCGGTGGCGATGTTGCCGTCACCCGCTTTGCCGGACTCGCCTCTACAAACAATGCTTCATTCGACTTATAATCATAGATGGCCTTGCCCAACAATCCGCCCACTACACCCATTAGCACTACATTTCCCGTCAGCAAAGTATCAGTCAAATCAACCGGCCCTACTGTATTGACTACCCCTTTTACATGGTGGTCGGGGTCAAAAGCATAAGCATACAAAAGCGAAAGATGAGCTCCCGCCGACCCGCCAAAGAGCAAATACTGCTCCGAAACATTATATTTCTGCTTCTTTATCTCATCCAATGCCGACTGTATATCCTGTATCTGCTTCGGATAACCCGGACTCTGCTGCGTACCGAGCCGGTAGTTAATGTTGATGATAGCATGACCCGGAAAATAATTCTTAAACGCATCCATTGTAGCTGTATAATCCGCCTTGTCACCGGCACTCCAACCGCCACCATGTATCATTACAAACACCTTTGTCTTATCGCTACTCCGGTTGGCCGGCAAATAAACATCCATCCTTTGCGCTGCGTCTTTACCATATTCCACATCCTTGAGGCTATATGATTTCGACACATCATACACCGCCGGTTGTACCACGTCATCTTCCTTGTTGCACCCAACACCTACGCACAATATAATGACCGAGCCAAGTAAAAACTGGAGAATATATTTCATCGTTTTTTGGATTTTTTCAATCAAATCAATTTCCTTACCCTTCAATAACTCTTTCCACAGCTACCATATTGTAAAATTAAATACTTTTCACAAAAAATTCACTTAAAAAAAATTACTCCGACAGCCGCACGTCCATGCATCATCCATTTCATCATAATTATTCTTAATACCGTGCATACATCTTACATTGCACAACATCAGATTCTTGTGTATAAGCATATTTCCAGACCGGTTGCCCACCACATTGGTATGCTTCCGCCTGATTTCAGTGCAGCGAGTTATTACAACAAAGATTCATGATCGCAGTTAGCATTAGGGCGTGCCCCTCCGCTGTCGCTCCGGGTCGCTCCCTTCCGGGGTTCGCTATCGCTCCGTGGCAAAATGCCACCAAAGCCCTCCAGGCAGCTCACGCATCAATAGCCGTACACCAAGAAATTTATTTGATCACAACAGAAGATATCAAATCCAAGTACAATCAAGGTATGCTACAAAGGCTTAGTGTCTTACCGCTTCAGTTGAAGGAACTTTAAATCTTCAAAGTGCATTGGTCTTTCGTTGATCTCGCTGAGCCTTTTGCCTTGTGCAGAACGGTTTCAAACTATTTGGTGGTTTAGATTTTTTACCACTGAGCTCCCAACGAAGCATTGAACAACAACCCAAGGCACTCAAACGATTGTTTATACCCAATTGTTCCCGTTTGTTTGTGCTTCATTTCTTTGGTTTCTCTCCCGGCGCAAATACTGTCTTGTCTATTTTATTATGGGCAGGCTCAAGCGAATGAAGGAATCTGTACAATGCCTTAAGCTCTACCGTATCCATTCTTGAGAAAGATCCCCATGGCATTGGGCTTCCTTTGTGTACCCTGCCACTCTTGAAGCGTTTTATAAAATCATCCTCCGACCACGAAGCCATAATTCCGGTTTCTTTATCAGGTGTCAGGTTGGGCGACATAAATGAATATCCGTCAGTAAATTCATCAGGTAGAAAATATGCCTTACCAGCAAAATCCTTACCAATAAACTCACCGGTATTCTCATTAATTTGAGTGTGGCATTTAAAACAATTGCTTACATGATAGGCCAGGTATTTACCATACTCTGCGGTCGGTTCTACAACCACTGATTTGGCTGGCGTGGCTTTCGGGCCTTCGGGCTTCACCAATCCCACTGCCAGTAGAGCCTTGTATAAAAATCCGTAATCCATTGGTTTTACCTGATTCTTTACGGGTGGCAGGGTACGTAGATAAGAAATGATCGCAGTAAGATCTTCGTCACTCATTCCCTGGAAGGGCATCATCGGAAAAAGTGACCTGCCATCTTTACCTACGCCATACCTGAGGCTACGTGCAATCTCGGCATCAGTATAAGAGCCTATTCCTGTCTCCTTGTCGGAGCTTAGGTTATGGCTTCTGAAAGTACCGAATCCTGGAAAAGTCAGCTCCCATCCACCCTTGAAGTCCACCTTTTTGCCTTCATCAAACTGCATTACATCCTCCATTGAGGTGTGGCATCCGCCGCAGTGTGCAGGACCGTTTGCCAGATAAGCACCCCGTGCTATGACAGCGGAATCAGTGCTTGCCTTGATGTCAGGATAGGGTGCACCATGCTTTTTATCCCATGAAAATTGAACAAAAAGAAAAAATACCAGAAACAGTGATATCAGTACGATACCGGTCCATTTTAAAATGTTAAGTAACCGTTTCATTTGACATTGATTTTATGCATTGAAAAGAATAATACTTACTCAAGGGTTAAGAGTGGATGATTGGGTGAAAAGCTCTGCCTGTTTTTCTGCTAATCATCTCAGATTGCACGCATTGTTAAGCCGGATATTGGCTTTACTTTACAAGTCGCACATATATACAGGTAATCAATTTTCAGGCATAGGCATTTCAGGCGTAAGCTGGTCAAACTCGATTTTCCATACACCGTTGTGTTTGCGGAGTACAGCCGATCCTTTAGCTTTTCCTCCTATTTGCTGCCCTTTTATTTTTATGTCGGCAGAAGTCTCAAAAACAGCAATTGCAATATCGTTTGTAAGCATACGAACCAGCACATTGCTATATGTAAACTTTGGTTTTTCATCTACCATTTTCATGAATGCATCCCAGGCATCCAGCATGGCCTTCTTTCCAAAAGTAATGTTTCCGTTTGGGTCAATCTCTGTAGCGTCATCTGTGTAAATCTTCCATCCATTGCTGTTGCCATTTGCAAAATCATCTACTACAGACATAAGTGCCTTATGTACTGCCTCAGCCTGCGCATTACCTGAGCCTTTGCCATACCATACTTTTCCGGGCGCCTGACCATGCAGTTGAATCGAAAAAAACACAACAGCCAAAAGGGAATAAATTAAATTTTTCATTTTGATTTAGGGTTTAATGATTAAAAATGTATGTATCTTTTGAACAATACAAAAATGAGACAATCATAGTAAACCATAATCAGCAATTGTACGCAAATACACTACGCAGATTTACGTAAAATACGCTTTTGAGACATTACAGGACGTAAAGTGTTAAAAAAATAGACCATATTACAAGCTCGAGTTATCAAATTAGTTTGGTACGCATGGCAAACTGAACCAGAGCCGGAATACCATGCAAATCTAACTTTTGAATGATATTATTTCGATGTGTATCCACTGTCCTTGGACTGATGAATAGCTTGCGACTGATTTCCATACTCGTATATCCTTGTGCTACTAATTTGAGGATTTGTATTTCTCTGTTCGAAAGCATTGCAAGGGCTTCTGTTTCAGGATTATATTCCCGCCTGAGAAGGGTAAGTGCCACATCACTCCCAAACCAAGTTCCACCTTTTGCTACGCTCATTATAGCTTCACCCAGGTCTTCCAATGAAGTATTTTTAAACAAAAAACCCTTCACACCTACTTCAACAGCTGCCTCTATAAGGGATTTCTGTTCAAGCATGGTAAGCATGATGACCTTTACCCCAAAGAACTCTCGATTGATGACTTCCGCTGCTTCAAGTCCATTCATCACCGGCATCTCATAATCGAGTAATACAATCGCTGGTTTTACTTCATTGCGCATCAGCATGATTGCTTCCTTTCCGTTAGAAGCTTCACCTACCACTTTGAGGCCTTCAATCTCTTCAAGCAAGGCACGAAAACCTTTACGTACCAGGTGGTGGTCGTCAACTAAAAGTATTGGGATCTGACTTGGCATAATTTCTAAATTTGCTTATTCAATATGTTGTTGGTTAAATACTCAATGGTACTCGCACTAAGGCAATCGTACCTCCTGTCCTATTGCCTTCAGTCTTAAACTCTCCACCCACAGCACCCACCCGACTCAGGATATTCAGGATGCCCATAGTACCGCGCGAACGTGCAGCTTCAAAATCAAATCCCTGACCATCATCTTCCACCCGTAGAACAAGCCAACTATCTGACTGAAAAAGCTCCATGACTACTTGAGCCGCCTTTGAGTGTTTAACGATGTTATTCAGCAACTCCTGGGCTATACGATAAAGGCTTATCTCTGTCTTCTCGTCTATTTTTGTAGTCAGGTTGTGGACATTAAATTTTGCTTTTATATTTGAATGCTGGAGTGTATTCCTCAACAACATCTCGAGGCTGGGCGCCAGCCCTTGTGTACCGAGTGTAGGCGGGAGCATATTATGGGCTATACCTCGTAGCTCTGTACAGGATGCATCCAGTTGTTTGCTAAGTTCTGACAGTTTGGGCATTTCTTCAGGTGCCATCTTGTCTATGCGCCTCCCTAAGATTTCAAAGCCTAGCTTAATAGCCACGATTTCTTGTGCTATGCCATCATGCAGATCACGAGCTATACGCTTGCGTTCAGTTTCTTGTGCTTCTATAACAGCATTCATCCCAAGTTTTTGCTCATGGATGACGGCTTCAGACAGTTCTGTTCTTTTACGCAAACGGTACCTGTTATAAAACATATAAGCAAAGACAATGAACGCTGCCAGTGCTGCTATGAGAGAATAAAGCGCCACTTTCTGCCGGTAATTTTTGGTTTGTTGTACAAGCAATTCGCGTTCCTTTTTTTCTATATTATATCGGGCTTCAATACTCGCCATTTTTCTTAAGTTATCAAGCCCTGCCAGTGAATCTTTTCGGGCCATATAGACTTTATGCCATTGAAATGCTTGTTTGTAGTCTCCAAGTCCGGCGTATGCGTCTGCAAAGTTTTGCTGATATGCTTCTACGGGCTCAGCAAGATTGAGCTTCTGCATAATAGCCCAACCTCTTTCATTATGATACAGTGCCTCTTTATAACGAGCCAGACCTATGTAAGCTGTTGCCATATTACTCAACGGATAAACCATATTGGATTCGCGGTTTATTTCATTCAGATATCCGAGCGAACGTTCGCACCATGCAATGCTTTCTTTGTATCTTTTTAGTCCGTTCAGAATGTTGCCCATTCCACCACAAATGACACCCGCTACCAGCTTATTGTTGTATTTGAGCGCTACATGGATTCCTGTATCAGCATACGCCATCGAATTTTCAAAATCGCCTTTACGGCCATACGCTACCGACAGGTTATTTAGCGTAAACATGGTGCGTTTCTCCTCACCGGCCTCCCGCCTTATTTTAAGCGATTGCTTTAACATTTCTATTGCCTTATCGTAGGCTTCCAGATCGCTGTAGGCATTGGCTATATTTGCAAGACTGATGGCCACATCCGACTTTTTGCCCAATTCTTCCATTATTCTCATTGCCCTTATATGGTACACCACAGCAGAATCATTGGATGCAAGTTCGTGCCACATATTGCCAATATTTGTCAATGCCCTGGCCTGGCCTTCTTTATCAGCCACAGAGACCAGAAGGCTGAGTTGTTTTTGGTAGTAAGGCAGTGCCTGGCCATGTTCGCCCTTCCTCTCATAATAACGTCCGCGTATTTCATACGCTTTTGCCAACCCTTTGGAGTACCTGGCAGCTTTAGCAAGCAATTCAAGACTGTCTGCATACCGTACAATTTCTTCAGGTTTGCCGGTTTCTTCTACCTCATCTGCGATCTTATATAAGAGTTCAATACGATTTTTCGGATCTTTTTCAGAATTGTATTGTTTGTACAAGCTGTCAATTAATAATTTGTCTTGTGCGACCATAGTATTAGCCCACAATAATATGCACAATAAGAATGGCCATTCCTTTTTCATGACACAATTTGATGCCTGCTTTACTATTTTATTGGCTATTCACCACTTTTACCAAACTTCTGAAAGTGATTTAAGCCCACAAAATACATCTTTTCTGAATGAAGTTATTTATTTTGATTTAATACTTCTGCCACTTAGGAAAAAAAATTATGCTGACAGAGATGATAGAGACCTAACAATTATTCTGCATATACCTATTCTGTCCAACTATTACCATAAAGAGGTAAAATAAACCGATATTGATAAGTACCGGCTTCATTTATTTGCCCAAATGATGACATAAATGGTTATCCTTTATGCGCTACTCAATACGGTTGGCCATCCTGTTGAGTATTTCAACAAGTTCATCAACCAACAGAGGATAGCTCAAGTATCTGTCCTGCACTCCGTCATTGCCAAACATGGCCACACTGATTACCTTGTGCCTAAGCCCGTAGGTGACTGATATACGCAATGGTATCGGCAATGGTCGTTTGAGCTTTCGTTTGAAACATTCAGGGTCTGTACAGTCATAACTGGCCTGAAGTGCAAAAAATCCCTTTGTATCAAGGTACTCTGCCAGTGACTCGAGTTCCTGCCGGCTTATGTCTTTGATAGTTTTGGTCTGTCCCTGATATTGGGTTGCATATTCTCTTATGAGCCTGCCATTGTTCTTTAGCTGAATATAATTCTTTTCTGCCGGATCGATGCCACCAAAATATCCGCCACCGATAATCTCTATGTTGATGTATGGCTTACCTGCCAAATTCTCCGAATCATCCATTTCCAGTCCCCACAACTGCCGCCAGAAATTCTTGAACCATTTGGCTACAGAATTTTTTCCCACATTTTCGCGCTTCGTATTAACTGTCAACTCAGGCAATAGATATTCAGGCTTCTTGAATATTTGTCCATCATCACCGAAATGTTCAAAATAATATTGCAGATTGCCCTTGCCCGTTTTGTTGCTCCCTTCCAGTATCAGCTCCACATCTGTTGCTTTTACCACCCGAAGCGAATCGGTATTGAGTATCGGAGCATTAAGCTTGCCTCGGTCCAATAGCCAGGTGCCTGTAGAATGTGTACCATTGACTACAGATTCTGCCTTTTTATCAAGTCTGAAATAGTAATATGCCTGAAAATGGTCACCTGCCCGGTGAATGATGGTCTGTGACTCTACATGAAGTGTGTACTTGTATTGCCATTTGGTTTCGTACAATATGCTTTCCGGCACATCGCGGTATAAAAATTCATTTTTTCCCTGCCCGTAGCTTTCCTGTATTTCAACACAAAAAAACAACAGTATATAAATGAATACCCGATATGCCGGATGATATCTTAGCATATTATCATTGCATCTTCTTAAAATTTAAATCCAACAGTAAGCAGTATCCTGCTAGAACTCAACTCTGAGTTAACTAAAGGCTGATAATCCTTGACACTTACCTCGTATGGTTTGAATGATTGTTTCTGCTGCCAGTTTACATAACCCAGGTCGAAGAAAAACTTCTCCAATCGGGCACCAAAACCCAGGCTAAAAGATGAATTGGTCTGAGAATCATTGGCATAAGGCGTAGCATAAATACCATAACCTGCCCTCACCCTGAAGTCACCCAACACATATTCTGCACCGATACGGTAGTTGAAGCCAGCCTCGAGCTCTTTGCTTATTTTATTATTGAGTTCTCTTTGGTACTTGGTAGCATCCGGGTCGTCTGAAGTATTATTAAAAGTAAATCTGGCTGTCGGATAATCAACATATTCTACTTCGGCCGAAATAAAACCTTTCTTGCCAATAATAATACCGGCATCACCAATCCAGCGCCACGGTGTTAGCAGATTGTAATCGTACTGGCCATCCGGTGACGATTTGCTTGTTCGGTAGTTCGTACCATTAGCAGTTGTCAGGTCATAGACGAACGAATTATTATAATCCTCAGATATCGCATAGGCTGTTGGCGAGTGTATGGCAGCACCTATCCTCAATGCCTGAATCGGTCTGTAACTGGCACCTATCTTAAGGTTGACGCCTACACCCTTTGCCCTTACATCCTCTGTCCATTCAAGCGAATTAAAGAAAGGTACTTTATCCGGGCCTGAGTTATCTTCACTATAAAAACTTTGGGTTTCATACCGCATAAACGGCACACCAAGTGATGCTCCTACAGACAATTTCTCTTTATAATTAGCTCCGAGTGCCATCACTACTTCACTTGCATAGCCTGTGTTGAGTACTTCTTGTTTTTTTGCCACTACCGGTTTCGTAGCGAATCCATCAAAGTCACTTGCCCACTCGGTTTTATTACCGTTGGTTTCATCCGGATCATAGATAGCAAATGCTTCATACGCCAATTTAGTACTGAAAGGGTCCAACTGATCGGCTGTTTTGCCTTGAGCCTGCTCGACAAAATAGTCCATCACCGATCCTTTTGATACACCTTCGTACTGATATTCCTGCTTGTAAGCACCAAGCTGGTTGATTCCTAATGCAAAATTTACATTTTTCCAGTCAGAGTGGCGTGGCTTTGAGTTAAATACCAGCCCCACACCGGGTATTCCGAATTTTCTGGCCGTTATCTTTGTGCTTTTGTTGTTGGTGCCGGAGAGTTGTGCATTGGTGGTATAACCAGTGGTACCAAGTGAAAAATTGAACTCGGAAGTACGATACCATCCCAGTCCGCCCGGATTCTGACTGATGGCGCCAAAATCTGTACCCATGGCTCCTAAGCTATTGTTGACGCCGGCACTCCGACCCGAATTGGCGTAAGTGTTGTATGAATAACGAACTGCATCTGACACAGTCTGCGAATGCGCACTGATGGCTGTACAAACAAGGATAAAAATCGGAAGTATGATGTTTTTTTTCATTGTAATAAAATTTTGTATTGCCCGCAATATCACTTGCTCTCTTCGGACAAATTTAATAAATAAATCAACTCTCAGAATACTTCAATTGGCTTCTGTTTAACAAAATGGGTGGAATTCAAAGTTTGTCCTCCACCCATTGCCTCACTATTTACTCAGAGTTGTAACTAATTGCTTACCTGCCTCTTGGGTTGCCTGACCGACCATTGTTGTCACCCGAATTATTTCCTCTTGAAGGTGCACTCGGCTGGCTTTGTCTAGGAGCAGGTGACGGACTTTCCAGTCTCGGCTTGCTCTCCTGCCTAAATGAAGGTCGCGGTGCAGGTGTTTCCTGGCGCTGTGGTCTTTCTACTCTTTCTTGGCGCTGTGGTCTTTCTACTCTTTCCTGGCGCTGTGGTCTTTCTACAGGTACATTTATATTACCGCGTTCAGGCCTTGAAGTGTTGTTATACCCTTCACCGGTATTTCTATCGGCAGCACTCGATGGTCTTGAGTTAAATTTGTATTCAGTATCATTTTTTACATCCTGTACAGGGCTGTTGTTTCTACCTGGCTTCTGTACCGGGGCATTGTCCTTTACCGGGCTTTGTACAGGACTGTCCTGTCTTACCGGTTTTTGGTTATCCCTCGGATTAGCAGGGTTGGTATTTTGCTGGGTATTTCCATTATCGCGTCTGTCATATTTTACCTGTTCTTCGGTTTGCTGATTGTCGCGACGGTTAAATTTCACCTGCTCTTCGGTCTTGGTATTCTGCTGCGGGGCCTGACCTCTTATCGGGTCGTTTTTAGTACTTTGTATCTGACCTGTATTGCCGGTGCGGTCAGGTCTAGAAGTTGTCTGACCTGGTGTTGCGGTTGTACCATTATTTCTGTTTACCTTACCTGGGTTTTCTATGGTAGGACCTTGGTTGGTAACACCTCTTGGATTATCAATAGCCAGACCTGTTTTGCCCCTTGGGTTGTCAACAAGCTTGCTGATACCTCCACCGGTTTTGCGTGGACCATAGTGTATATTACTTGTATATTCATTGTAGTGTCCGCCGTCATAATAACCTTGCCAGCCATTGTTGTACCAGCCACCGTGGCCCCAGTTATTGCCATAATAAACATTATTTATATAAATATTACCATAAGGCGGACATGGTGAATAGGCGTATGAGCCCCACGGTGTCCAAGGACTACCCCATGAGTTCCAGCTATTCCAGCCCCATGGATTGTATCCCCAACCCCAAGTATAGGTAGGCCCCCAATGGCTCCAGTTATGGTATCTTTGGTATCTACGCCATCTGAAATAGTCGGAATAACTATCATAACCTATATAAATAGTTGCAC
>JAIBCG010000085.1:0-7500 GCA_019694295.1 Saprospiraceae bacterium | reverse complement strand
GTGAGGCGCGGGGTGCTAAGGTCACGCGCCGAAAGGGAAACAACCCAGATTATCAGCTAAGGCCTCTAAATCTACATTAAGTTGTTTAAACGATGTTTGGTTGCTATGACAGCTAGGATGTTTGCTTGGAAGCAGCAATTCATTTAAAGAGTGCGTAACAGCTCACTAGTCGAGTGACCGAGCGCGGAAAATAATCGGGCATCAAATGTAGTGCCGAAGCTATAGACTCGTTCTAAACGAGTGGTAGGGGAGCATTCTGGCCTGCGTCGAAGGCGATTCGTAAGGATCTCTGGAGCGGCCAGAAAAGAAAATGTAGGCATAAGTAACGATAAATAAAATGAAAAATTTTATCGCCGTAAGTCTAAGGATTCCTGATCAACGCTAATCGAATCAGGGTTAGTCGGGTCCTAAGGTGTAACCCGAGAGGGGCAACCGATGGAAAGCTGGTTAATATTCCAGCACCTGCTTATATTGCGATGGGGTGACGAAGGTGTGAAAGTACCGCGGGGTTACGGAATATCCCGTTAAAGCGTGTAGATATTGATAGAGTAGGCAAATCCGCTCTTGAATCGAACGTGATAGTACCATGAGTTCTCGAACAAGTGGATAGTGTACCTAATCAAACTTCCTAGAAAAACCTCTAAGCTTCAGATATAGGCAGCCCGTACCGTAAACCGACACAGGTAGACGAGGAGAGTATCCTCAGGCGCTCGAGTGAGTCACGGCTAAGGAACTCGGCAAAATGGACCCGTAACTTCGGGAGAAGGGTCGCCTCCGCAAGGAGGCCGCAGTGAAAAGTATCAGGCGACTGTTTAACAAAAACACAGGGCTCTGCTAAATCGAAAGATGATGTATAGGGCCTGACACCTGCCCGGTGCTGGAAGGTTAAGGAAGGTTGTTAGCGCAAGCAAAGCTTCCGACTGAAGCCCCAGTAAACGGCGGCCGTAACTATAACGGTCCTAAGGTAGCGAAATTCCTTGTCGGGTAAGTTCCGACCTGCACGAATGGTGTAACGATCTGATAACTGTCTCAGCCGTGAGCTCGGTGAAATTGTAGTCCCGGTGAAGATGCCGGGTACCCGTAACGGGACGGAAAGACCCCGTGAACCTTCACTACAACTTTGCATTGACTTTGAGTAAACGATGTGTAGGATAGGTGGGAGACTTTGAAGCGGGCACGCTAGTGTTCGTGGAGTCAACGTTGAAATACCACCCTTTGTTTACTTAGAGCCTAACTCCTACAGGGAGGACATTGCATGGTGGGTAGTTTGACTGGGGTGGTCGCCTCCAAAAGAGTAACGGAGGCTTTCAAAGGTGCCCTCAGCACGCTTGGTAACCGTGCGCAGAGTGTATTAGCATAAGGGCGCTTGACTGTGAGACCGACGGGTCGAGCAGGTACGAAAGTAGGATAAAGTGATCCGGTGGTTCTGCATGGAAGGGCCATCGCTCAAAGGATAAAAGGTACTCCGGGGATAACAGGCTGATCTCCCCCAAGAGCTCATATCGACGGGGAGGTTTGGCACCTCGATGTCGGCTCGTCACATCCTGGGGCTGGAGAAGGTCCCAAGGGTTGAGCTGTTCGCTCATTAAAGTGGCACGCGAGCTGGGTTCAGAACGTCGCAAGACAGTTCGGTCCCTATCTGTTATGGGCGTTTGAGATTTGAGAAGATCTGTCTCTAGTACGAGAGGACCGGGATGGACTGACCTCTAGTGTACCAGTTATGTCGCCAGATGTACCGCCGGGTAGCTACGTTGGGAATGGATAAGCGCTGAAAGCATCTAAGCACGAAACCAACTTCAAGATGAGTTCTCATAGGGTCGTCGAAGACTACGACGTTGATAGGTCATAGGTGTAAAGATGGTAACATCAAAGCCGAGTGATACTAATAACCCATCAACTTTTTAAAATTTGTATAATGATTTCCCAATGTGTTAAAATTTACTGACAAACAAGTCATTAAAATATAAGGTATTTTACCAAAGATTTAATGGCGATTATAGCGTAGGTGTTCACCTCTTCCCATTCCGAACAGAGAAGTTAAGCCCTACAGCGCCAATGGTACTAGGTTAAACCTGGGAGAGTAGGTCGTCGCCAACCCTTACAAGCCGTCTCGTGAATAACGAGGCGGCTTTTTTATTTTAAATTCACCTTTTTCCATTACTTTATTTATCTCTTTGATGTTTACTTTTGTATGATGTTTCAGGAATTAAGCTTATTACATTTTATATACATTTGGATAGCCATTGCTATTATTTTATTTCCAATTCAATTGTTTGTTTCTGCGCCGTATGGAAGACATACGAAAACTACTTGGGGACCAATGATGTCAAATAAATTAGGTTGGATAATGATGGAGGCTTGGGCATTACTTACTTTTTGGAGTGTCTATTTTTATTTTTTCAATAACAACTCTTACTCCTTATTTTTTGCAATTTTATACACACTACATTATATCCATCGTAGTTTTATTTTTCCATTACGCACCCATACAAAAGGCAAGCAGATGCCAGTATTTATTGCACTTTCTGCATTAATATTTAATTCAATAAATGCGAGCCTAATAGCTTATTATTTATCTGATGTGAGTGTGTATCCAGAAAATTATTTTATAAAATGGAATTTTGTAGTAGGATTAATATTGTTTGTTTGTGGCTTTTTAGGAAATTATAAATCAGATGATATATTGATTAATTTAAGAAAACCAGGTGAAAAAGGATATAAAATTCCATCAGGTTTTTTGTTTAAATATATTTCTTGCCCAAACCATTTTTGCGAGATTATAGAATGGTTAGGTTATATGTTGATGCTGTCGAATATTGCAGGTATTGCTTTTTTTGTATGGACAGTAGCTAATTTATTGCCACGAGCATTACATCATCACCGTTGGTATAAACAGAATTTTAAAGATTATCCTTCTGATAGAAAGGCTGTACTGCCTTACATTATATAGTTTTTTAAGAAAATAGTTTTTCATTCTACATTGCTTATTTATTATCTTCGACCAAAATTTTTTGTATGTATATATTAGTTATTAATTGTGGTAGTTCGTCTATAAAAGCTGATGTTATTGATACGCAATTAAAAAAATCGATTTTAGAATTAGATGCAGAGAGATTGCCATCAACACCTTTTATTCAATTGAATAATGAACAAATTATTTATCATGGTGATTTGAATTTTGAGTCTATTATACGATATTGTTTACATACAATAAAATCACGCTTAGCAGAAAAACAGATTAATGGTATTGGTCATCGTGTAGTACATGGTGGCGATCAATATAGTCAAACGGTTTGCATCGATGCAGCTGTAGAGGCTGCTATCGAAAATTTAGCGGATTTAGCACCATTGCATAATCCTGCAAACTTAGCTGGTATTCGCAGTGCAAAAGAAGTATTTCCTGCAATTTCCAATATTGCTGTCTTTGATACAGCATTTCATCAAACCATGCCAAAACGTGCTAAGCAATATGCTATCGATAAAAACATAATTGCCAAGTATAATATTAAACGATATGGTTTTCATGGTACTAGCCATAAATACATTATGGAAAGAAGTGGTGAGTATTTGAAACAAGACGTAAAAAACTTACGTATTTTATCATGTCACTTAGGTAATGGTGCTAGTATTTGTGCAATAGAATTTGGTAGAAGCGTAGAAACGTCTATGGGTTTGACGCCAATGGAAGGCTTAATGATGGGCACGCGTAGTGGTGATATTGATCCTGGAATTATTACTTATTTACAAAATAAAGAAAAATGGACGAGCCAGGAAACAGAAGATTTTTTAAATAAGCAATCAGGACTTGCAGGCTTAAGTGGTCTGACGAATGACATGCGTGATATATTGCAACAAGCTAGCGAAGGCAATGAAGATGCACGCACAGCAATTCAAGTGTTTACACACAGAATTACAAAATATATAGGTGCGTATGCGGCAATCATGAGCGGTATTGATGTTTTAGTATTTACTGGAGGCATTGGTGAAAATAGTGCTGATATCAGACATAGAATTTGTCAAGGATTGGAGTTTTTAGGAATCATGATTGATGATGACAAAAACAAATCTGCAAAATTGAATAGTGATAATGATGTTGCCAATATTTCAGATGAGAATGGACGTGTGAAAATATTAGCAATTCGAACTGACGAGCAAGTTGCCATTGCCTTAGAAACACAAAAAATAATTCAAGAGAAAAACAAAGTAAATACGATTCCAAAAATTCCAATTGCAATATCTGCAAGACATGTACATTTAAGCAGAGCTACCGTAGATATTTTATTTGGAAAGAATTATGAACTTACTGAATTTAAGCCATTGTCGCAACCTGGACAGTTTGCCGCCAACGAAACGGTAACACTTATTGGTCTAAAAAATAAAATAGAAAATGTTAGAATTTTAGGACCACTACGTCCAAAAGATCAAGTAGAGATTTCAAAAACGGATGAGTTTTTTCTTGGCATTGACGCGCCTGTGCGCGAAAGTGGACATGTCGAAGGTTCGCCTGGCATTACACTAAAAACTGCACACGGCGAAGTAGCCATTAAAGAAGGTGTAATTGTTGCATGGCGACATATTCACATGCATCCGAACGATGCCGCTTTGTTTGGCGTACAAGATAAAGATATTGTAAGCGTTGATGTTGATGATGATGAGCGACCATTGACATTTAAAAATGTATTGATTCGCGTGTCAGATAAATTTAAACTTGAAATGCATATCGATACAGATGAAGGCAACGCTGCAGAAATAAAAAAAGGCGAAGAAGGAGAATTAGTGTTGAGTGCAAAAAGCGTCAATTTGCACGATAAAAATGTATGATTTTTTAAGCTATTCAAGATGGAAAAACCAAGTACACAACTAGAAGCATTCCTTTTTTATATGGAAAAAATGGATGTGGAAATGATAGATTTGATTTTAGATGATGACAAAACCTATGAAGATGTGTCTAAGAGTGATTTTATATCAATGCTTGATATGGCAATTAGTTACATAAAAGTAAATGGTGGAGAGCAACTCGTCGCCTACGCTGGTTTTTGTGATAGCAAAAACTGTCCGAATGCATGCAAGAGTGCATATTCATTTGTCAGTAAAAAGACAATGCAAAGAATAGACCTTGTTACGGAGGTAAAAGCTGGAAAAATATTAGATATATACACCTGTTATGACATCAATATTTTCGACAAGATTCCAAACTTTAAGGAGTTCGAATTTGTTCCACTTATTGATGAACGTGATTTTGATATCTTCTAAATTAATTTAGCTTGATTAAAGTATTTGAATTCTTTTGTAATAAATCAAGCTGTTTTTATACTAATTTTATAACCAAATAAGCTAACATGCAACATTTACTTTTTGTACTTATTTCAATATTACTATCTTCTACAATTTTTGCAGATGGCGATGTAGTCGGGAAAAATATTGACAAACAAAGAAAACCTGGCGATGATTTTTTTAAATATGCTAATGGCAATTGGATCAAGCAAAATCCAATTCCAGCTGCGTATTCGCAATGGTCGATTGGCAATCTAGTGCAAGAAGATGTTTGGACAAAATTAAAAACAATCAATGAAAATGCACTTCTGAGCACATCTAATGATGACAATACGCGAAAAATTCGTGATTTCTATTTTGCTGCAATGGATACACTCAGCATTGAAAAAGTAAAATTGAATCCACTGAATAAAGAGTTATTACAAATAAATGCGATTAAGACAACGAACGATTTGTTGAAAGTGATTACACACTTGCATCAAATTGGTGTGCCTGTTGCTTTTGATTTAGGCATTTATCAAGACATGAAAAACAGCGAAGTGAATGCGCTTTATCTTTCTCAAGGAGGCCTCGGTTTGCCCAATAGAGATTATTATTTTAATAAAGATGCACAAACATTAAAAGTGGCAAACGATTATAAAACTAAGCATTTGGTGCGTATGCTTGCTTATTTAAATCCAAATTTTTCGAGTAATGCAACAGCTGTTTATAGCTTGGAAAAACAATTAGCAACGAAATCAAGAAAGTTAGAAGACTTGCGCGATCCCTATGAAAATTACAATAAAATGTCCATTGCATCGCTTAATAAATTGACGCCAAAAATTAATTGGAATACGGTTTTTTCAGCCATGTCAATACAAACAGATTCTGTGATTGTTGGTCAGCCCGAATTTTTTATACAATTAAATAAATTACTATCGAATACGCCATTATCAACTTGGAAAAATTATTTACGATTCCATTTATTGTCAAATTATGCAGGCTATTTACATAAAAAAGTAAACAATGAAGATTTTAGATTTTATGGCAAAGTAGTTCGAGGAACAAAAGAGCAGTTGCCACGCTGGAAACGTGCACTTCGCTGGGAAGAAGAAGCCATGGGCGAGCTGCTAGGACAGTTATATGTAAAGGATAATTTTTCGCCAAAAACAAAAGATCGCTACGAAAAATTATGCGACGAAGTGTTTGCTGCATTTGCTACGCGCATAAAAAATTTAGATTGGATGAGCGAAACTACAAAGCAAAAATCTTTGTTGAAATTAAGTACGGTTACAAAAAAAGTAGGATATCCTAATACATGGAAAGATTTTTCTGCATTAAAAACCAATGACAAATCTTTAGTAGAAAATATACAACAGGCTAATAAATTCTGGTTTGATTATGCAGTGAGCAAATTAAATAAACCAGTAGATAGAACAGAATGGGACATGACGCCTCAAACGTATAATGCCTATTACAATCCATCGAATAATGAAATTGTAATGCCAGCCGGAATATTTGTTATTCCAGGCTTTAAAGATGAAGAAATCGACGATGCTGTTATTTACGGATATGCTGCTGCTTCTACTATTGGCCACGAAATTACACATGGTTTTGATGATGAAGGCAGGCAATTTGACGACAAAGGAAATTTGCAAAATTGGTGGCTGGAAGAAGATGAAAAAAAATTTAATGAAAAAGCACAGAAATATGTCGAGCAATTCAATAATTATATCGTTTTAGATTCTATGCATATCAATGGCAAAGCAACATTAGGTGAAAATATTGCCGATTTAGGTGGTTTAGTCATCGCCTTAGATGCTTTCAAAAAAACGAATCAATATAAAGAAGGTAAACTTATAGATGGCTTAACGCCATTACAACGATATTTCTTAGGCTATGCACTTGGATGGTTAGGCCACCAACGCGATGAAGAATTGGCAACACGAGTACTTACTGATGTACATTCGCCTGCCTTTTTACGTGTTAATGGACCATTTTCTAATATAGATGAATTTTTTGAAGCATTTGGTATTAAAGCTGGCGAAAAAATGTACAGACCTGAAGCCGAACGCGTGAAAATATGGTAAATTGATTACCTCGATATAAATTGTTTTTTCTAGGTTTATAAAAGATTATTTCAACATAACTTCTTTGTTAACAGCTACTTATTTGTAGTGATGTAGGGTTTTTACTCAGAAAGACGATAATTTTTATGGTTTGCCACTTGCTAACTCAATCCAGCCA
>JAIBCG010000136.1 GCA_019694295.1 Saprospiraceae bacterium | reverse complement strand
TGAAATGAAGTATGAGGAGATACAAAACGACTATCAAGCATATTGGGCAATTATCAAAGATGAACAACAGCCCCCAGCTTTAATTGCTAATTGTATGAGAAATGTGATTGAGTATTTTTTCAATTTTGTTGAGAAAAAGAATTTAAGTGCTTTCGTTCAAATAAAAGAAATGCAGAATAACAGATTTCAAGCTTTTTGCCGATATATAAATAGAGAATCTCATTCACTGGGGCAAAATATTTTTGATATTAAAGAATTTGATTACACTGAATTTCGTGATGCTTTTGCATGCCTATTTAAAGTAACTGGTTATGAAGACCACTATAAGAAAATGATTAAATGAACGAAACCGAAACAAGAGCAGAATTATGCCAAGAGAAGTAATTAAAATAATGGTATCATCTACGGTGTATGGTTTTGAAAAAGACCTACGAGTTCTTTGTGCTACTATAGAAAGTTACAAGTCTGCCGAATACGAATACAAAGTGCTCAATAGCCATATTGGTACCGTTTATGTTGCCCCTGGCGTTTCAAATACTGAAGCTTGCTTGAGAGCAGTGGATGAATGCCACTTCTTCTTAGGAATAATTTTGCCAAGGTACGGTTCTGGTATTACTCACCAAGAGTTTGCCAGAGCTATAGTACAAGATAAACCAAGAGGGTTCTTAAGTCATTACTCGGTTCGGTATGCCAGAGAGTTGTTAGCTCAGTATATGTACACCGATATAAAAGGACGAGTAAAAAATCCTGATTTTGAGTTTAAGAAAACTCCTGTATTTGAAGATGCCCGCATTATTGACATGTACAATGAAGCGATTCAAGATGGCAAGCCCATGGACCAACGAAGATGGGCACACGAATTTGGTCATTTCGATGGAGATGAAATGAAGTTTATAAAAACAGAATTTGAGGATATTAACCGGTTGAAGGCTGATTTAGACGAATTAGCAAGACTTAAAGCAATACAACCATGAACAACGAACAACTGATAAAGAACCTTATAAAACAGGGAGAAAGCGGACAGCTTGAATTTAAAGAAGTTGTTCGTAAAGAAGATATTGCTAAAACATTATGTGCGTTTCTAAATGCAGAAGGAGGCATGATGCTGATTGGTGTAAAGGACGATGGTAAGATCATCGGAATTGATAATGCGGAAAAGCATGAAATGGAATTGAAGCAATATTTGTTTCAATCCATTATTCCAGAAGCACCTGTAACTGTTTCCATAGAAAAAATTGGCACAAAGGAAATTTTGTCCGTAAAGGTGTGGAATGGTTCAAAGCCACCTTACGTACTTAATAACGGAAAGATTTTTTACAGACGAGGTAGTCGAACAGTACCCGCATCACCTGATGAAATTTCAAAACTTATCACCGAACGACAAAAAACTGAGTTGCATTGGGAGCGTCAACCTGCTTTGGGAGTTGAAATAGACGATTTGGATGAATTGGAGATTCGCAAGACTATTCAAGACCTTGCCAAGTATGGTCGTGGGAAGTTATTCAGCGAAAAAGATGTAGAAGAATTCCTGACCTATTATAGTCTTTATAGAGATGGGCATCTTACCAATGCAGCTGTTATTCTGTTTGCAAAAGAACCATCGAAATACTTACCTCAGAGCAGAGTTCGTTTAACGGTTTTCAATGATAGTAAAACATCTAATAGTTATAGTTACGATAAAGTATTTGAAGGGAATCTTTTTATGGACATAGAAGATATACTCCAATTTTTTGAAGTAAATATTGCCACAAAAAGCAAATTCACAGAGAAAAAATGGTTGCGTGAAGATGTTACCTATCCAAAGTTTGCTTTGAGAGAAGGTCTTATGAATGCATTAATTCATAGAGATTTTACAAGCGTTTCTGGTACAGTTCATGTTGCGTTTTATCCTACCCATTTAGAAATTATTAATTCTGGCTCTTTGTATGGAGGATATTCTCCAAATGATTTAGCCAAAAGTCATTTATCTGTACCTCGAAATCCCGACATAGCACACATTTGCTTCTTACGTCAAATGATTGAAAAGATTGGCCGGGGAACTGTTCTAATGATAGAGGATTGTGAAAGTAAAGGATATGCTAGTCCTAAATGGAATACAAATGCAGGTTATACAACAGTTGTATTTCCTGGAGTTACTGTAACAGCAAAACATGATGCTGTAAATGATGCTGTAAATGATGCTGTAAATGATGCTGTAAATGATGCTGTAAAAAAAGGGATTATTGATGCTGTAAGTGATACTGTAAATGATGCTTTAATTGATGCTGTAAATACAATTATACAATTAAAAGAAGGTGCAAGTATAAAAGACATCATGGATGCAACAGGAAAATCAAACGCAACGGTTAAGCGATATTTACAAGTGCTTCGAGAAATAAGCCTAATAGAATTTAAAGGTGCTGCAAAAACAGGTAGATACTACCTGACAGATAACGCAGTAAAGAAAATAAAGCCTAAGAAATGAACGAAACCGAAACAAGAGCAGAATATATTGACCCTGCATTAAAAGCAGCAGGTTGGGGTGTTGTGGAAGGCAGTCGCATTCGCATGGAGTTTCCCATAAACAAAGGTCGTTTAATCGGGCATGGTCAACGCAGCAAGCCCGACAAGGCAGATTATGTATTGCAATACAAAAACAGAAATCTTGCAGTAATTGAAGCCAAGGCAAGAGATAAATACTATACCGAAGGCGTTGGACAAGCCAAAGATTATGCAGGCAAATTGCAAGTTCGGTTTACATACAGCACAAACGGTTTACAGATTTACCGCATAGACATGGAAGCAGGTCAGGAAGGTGATGTAACTTCCTATCCTACTCCAGACGAATTGTGGGAAATGACTTTTGGAGAACAAAACAAACTCCAACCACTTTCAGCCGTTTGGCGTGACAAATTACTTTCCGTTCCATTTGAAGACCGTGGCGGAACATGGCAACCACGCTACTATCAGGAAAACGCCATTACCAAGGTTTTAGAAGCCGTTGCCAACGACCAACAACGCATATTATTAACCCTTGCCACAGGAACAGGAAAAACGGCAATTGCTTTTCAAATTGCATGGAAACTGTTTCAGGCAAAATGGAACATCAACAAAGACGGACAACGAAGCCCAAGAATTTTATTCTTAGCTGACAGAAATATTTTGGCAGACCAGGCATTCAACGCTTTTTCAGTTTTTGAAGAAGATGCTTTGGTTCGTATCAATCCAAGCGACATCAAGAAAAAAGGCAGAGTTCCTAAAAACGGAAGTGTGTTTTTTACCATTTTCCAAACCTTTATGAGTGGGCCAAATG
>JAIBCG010000084.1 GCA_019694295.1 Saprospiraceae bacterium | reverse complement strand
TTACTGCTTAGTGCTTTGGTGTATTGGAAATGACAAAACCGAATGTGATTGGCATATAAAGCAATTCTTGTTTAGCATTTTTGACCATAGCATTCTGGAGATAGATGGTTGTCCTGTCGTTTACTTTAGAAAGTGCTTCCTGTACTTTCGGGTTTGTGATATTGTCCACGATGTAGCGCACCGTTTCTCCTCGGTCAGGTACAATGATCATCTCTACCTGTTGGAGTTGTATAAAATCTTTTGGAGTTGATATTTCAATAGGGTTCTTGCAACTTTCGAGGAAATCCGCCACCGTAGTATTTTGGCTGAGAGGGGTGGCATTTATTTTTCCCCAACGCATACTTACGGCATATTCCTGTGGTACAGCGTATTCGGGGTAAGTGTAGTAAGGGTTAATCTTCAAGGTAGAAAAGTTGTGTGTTTCTGAAATTTCGTTGTCAGGCCAGAAACTTTCACCAGCTTTTACATAGCGGTATTTTGTCTGAAATCCGCTAATAGGCATCAGGTCATATTTTGATCTGTCGCTATACATTTTCACTATTTTCTTATTGTCAGCTACAGCTGTATCCACCTTTAGCAATGGTTTTTTCAGGTTGCCAACCATTTGCCATGAGAATATATCCGGGTCGTTATTTGCATTTGGGTACACCGGTGGTCTGTAAGCCTGGGTTGGGTCTTTAACATAAATGGATGCACTGTTTACATTCAGGTCGTCACCTTCTCCGGTTGTCTGAATTGTAAAATTGTCACCTATTGATACTTTTTCCTTGAATTTTGCCACTACATCATCCGGTATTTTGGCTCCTTTTTCTAGTATAATAGTATGTGATGTGAGGCTTGTACCTTGTTCACGTTTTGTAGGCAGGAAATAAATCATCAGTTTCTTTCCGTAGATTGGTTTGTCGCCATTGAGCAGTTGTATTTCACCACCTATGTTGGCTACTGCATCCTCGAGATATACTTCTTTTCGGCCGTTGTAGGTGCTTGGTGGTTGTACGAGTTTTAGAGGGATATTAAGGCTGCCTACTTTTAGTCTGTAAGGGCTTGACTGCGAATGTATTTGCTCAGGAATAAAAAAAAATGCAGAGCAAATGAATAAAAATAAGAATCTTTTCATTGTAAAAAATTTAATTAAAAATCATTTCATGTTAGCGATCGAAACCATTTCATCTTCGATTTGGTGGACAATTTCGAGGAATTTTGGATCTCTTTTCATTTCGCGCGTCCTCTTTAACGGTAAATTAACATCAATTTTCTGAACGATGCGAGAGGGTGGTGCCTTCATGATGACGATTTCATCTCCCAAAAACACAGCTTCTGATATGTCGTGTGTAACAAAAATTATGGTAGAATGAAATTTTGACCAAATGTCTGTCAATAATTCCTGCATCTGCAAGCGGGTATTGATATCCAATGCACCGAATGGTTCGTCCATCAGCAATACGTCGGAGTTGGCGAGAAGACTTCTGGCTATGGCCACGCGTTGTAATTGGCCACCGGATAAAGTCGGGTATTGGGCATATTTCGACTCATGACCTTTAAGACCTACCATTTCTATCATATCCATTGCTTGTTCATAGCGTTGTTTTTTTGCTATTCCCTTGAATTCGAGCGGAAGCGCTACATTATCAAGTACGGTCATCCATGGAAGAGAAGAGTATTCCTGAAAAACCATACTAGCCCGATTGTCAGCATCCACAGGTTTGCCATGCAATAATACTGTACCACTTGTGGGCTTTTGCAGTCCGGCTATATAACGTAGTAAAGTAGATTTCCCACAACCGGACATACCAAGCAAAATGGTGAATTGCCCTTGTGCAGGTTTGTCTTCTATCGTCAGGTTAAGTCCTTTTATTATCTGTACTTTTCCGTCATCATAAGACTGGTCAACGTCTTTTAGTTCAATTATCGCCGGTAGGCTTGTCTTGGTTTCTGCACTCATCTTGTCAGTTATTTATACCGGAATATTCCTCTCGAGCCCATCCCAAAACAGCTGTTCCATCCGGATGGCTTTTAAGGCGCCTTCTTTGATCAGTTTACAATTATTTTCATCATGAATATATGGGTAAAGTGCTTCTACCATTTCGCTGTAATGTTCGACATCGAGTGAAATGTGTGCCTTCCAGAACCGTAGCTCGCGTTGTGTCAGGTAGGGCGACTTATCGAGGCCTTTGAATATTAGATCATATTCATCATTTGTAAAAAATTCGGTACCCGGCCCCAGTGCTCCAAGACTTTTAACGAAATGGTCATTTTTACACATATCCAACAGAGTCTGTACGCAGGTGATTGTATCCGGTAGTTTTGGATGTTTGTCCAATGTACGTGGATCGATATCCAGGGCTTCAAGGAATTTATTATACAACTGCCTGTGTGAGCCTGAATATTTACCTGAACCGTGTTCTTCCCATAGGTTTTCAATGATAGGCATTCTGGTAAGGTCATCAGGAATGTTACCGGCTGTAAATGCCAGAAATCTTGGGAAATGATAACAATATTCGGCATATTCAATCGCAAAATACTGCAACTGCTCAAAACTCATATCACCTTTCTCTATTCTTTTCAGGAATGGATGTGATAGAATGATGTCAATCTCGGGCTTTAATTCCTTTTCTAATTTTTTAATAAAATTCATGTTGTCACTGTTTGCTTAACCGAAATAAACCTTGTATAAACCTGGTATATTACCACCAGAATAAAGTAGAAGTGCATGATCCAAACTGTTGGGCCAAACAAATACGTAAGCACAGGCACATCGGATAACAGAGGTACAAACTCATTAACGAATAGAAAGCCATAAACTATCATACCTACCCAGAATAATGCAGTGAAAAAATAGGCCATAATCGCTTTAAAAGCTGATGGTTCTTTGTTGGTTGAATTTTTTACAACACCTTCGTATTTGTATGGGAAAAATGTTTTGTCAAGATACGTGAATAACCTATCCTGTAAAAATCCGATGATAATGATGATGATAACAAGTGCGAACAATTTATCAATACGGCCTTGTCGTTGACCTGTTCGCCAGATGAGAGCACCTATACCGCCTTCGTTTCCCTGGCTTTCAGCAATGATGATGTATGTCCAGCTGATGGCTGTCAATACGCGTATATCATCCGATAGTCTGGAGATAACCGATGGTATATAAACACTTTTAATGGTTTGCCACTTTGAGGCGCCAAGTGTATATACAGTCAGTAAAAATACCTCTTTTACTTCGTCTATACGCTGTACTACCACAGGCAAGAGATAAATGATGATACCAAAGGCTAGGAAGTGAACCTTCATATTGGTGCCAAGACCAAACCATACTATAAATAAACCTGTAACGGCGGTAAGTGGCACATAGCGGAATGAATCAACCGGCTTCTGGAACAATCCTCGCACAGCCGGGATGAGACCAACCAAAAAACCCAAAGGTATAGATATAAGGATGGCTTCTGTATAACTCAGGATATTCAAGCCAAGTGAAAAACAAATATTTTTGAACAGGGCGTTCTCCTTCACGAGCAGTGGGAACGCTTTGAGTACCTCACCCGGTTTGCACAATATACCTCTTGGAATGATAGGGTTTTCACCGGCTGAAAGTAAAGACCATATCAGCAGGATGATGCCAAAGCCAATCAGGATGAGTACGATATTTGTCTTGGCGTCTAATTTTCCACGTAGTTCGAATAATTTTTCCATTCGGTTTTTTAATTGATCAACTGAAACTCCGTTCTTCTGTTTTTGGCTTTACATTCTGGTGTGGCATTTGCCTCACAACCCGGAACCGGAGAGTTTGGCCCGTTGCCGACAATAATGAACCTGTTGCGTGTCATATTATATTGTGTCTGCAAATATTTGGCTACAGCTTCTGCGCGTTGAAGTGATAATCGTTTGTTGAGTTCAGCACTTCCTACATTGTCTGTATTTCCTTCAATACGTACCCTTGCATTGCTAAATGCTTTTGCTATATCTGCAAACTGCAAGTCGATGATGGTTTTGGCATTTTCGTCAAGTTCGTATTTTCCGGAAGGAAAGGTAATAGAAACAGCTTTTGATGATATTTCTCTAACTGTTTTGTCTGCACTGGTAGGTGTACTAAATATTTTTGGAGCCTCAGCATCATATCCCGGGCCCGAAGGCAGGTTGGCTGCACCCATTGCTGCACCGTAAGACATTAGCCGCCAGTTTGGTCGGTCGGCAGGAGCTAATCCCATTGACTGGTAAATGTTACCCATTTTTGTATATAGCCCTTCACCTGTGATTCCTTTATAGTTCGGATTTTTTCCAAAGAAATTGAGGTTGTCGCCATGTGTAGTTAGTCTTACATTGTTGATAGATGCTTGTGCGTCCTGTTCAGAAATACCGGTTACTTGGGCCATTATTTTTGCTGCTTTTTGTCTTGCACCTGCTGAAGTATTGATTTCAGCAGCAGCCTTCATCCAACCTTCATAGAATTTGGCAAGCTTGTCGGCATTTTTATCAACATAAGACTTTTTTGCCATATATACATCTGCAATGATATTCGACGCTTGGCGTGTTGATTGTAATACTTTAGAACCCGGCACTTCACGTACAATGATTTCATCATCCGGACTCCAGACTACTGCTGCATCAACCTGGCCACTCTTAAATGCCGTAGCGGCATCGATTGCACTTGGTACTTCTTTTACTTGTTTCAGGTCAGACAGTTTTAGGTTGGCAGCTTCGAGCATCCAAAGCAAGAATGTCATGGAAGGAGTAGATGGTGTAACTGCTACCACTTTGCCTTTCAGGTCATTGAATGAATTGATACCGCGTTTGGCTACTATAGCGTCGCCACCCCGTGACCAGTCGCACTGCAATACGATTTGGGGCTGGTAAGGGCCAAGGCCGGTCATTTCGGTAGCCATAGCACTCACCTCATTGCCCAACAAGTCAACATCGCCCGATTTCCAGGCATTTCTGCTTGCGTCAAAGTCATCTATCAGTTTAAATTCGACTTTTATTCCATAATCTTTGTAAAAACGGCTGTTGGTTGAAGCCTGTGCACCTTCGTTGAAGTACAATCCCGGAACATATCCGCCCCAGGTAAACATTTGTACTGTGATGACATCATCATCCTTTTTACCGCCACCCAGTATAGAAGTGCCCGATGAATTATCTATGTTTTCACTGTTCTTCTTCAGATCTTTTCCCATGTTTGTATTATTGAGAAAATACTTGAACCCAAAGAATATTACACCCAAAATGAGGGCGGTAATGAGTATTTTTGAAAATGTGGTCAAACGTGTTTGCATATTTCTGAATTTTTTAATTTTTATTTGAATAAATCATCATATTGGTTTGTCCGGTTTACTTTTTCCGGCAATCTGACAGGTGTGTTCAGGTCGAGTACATCATTATCATCGTTAGATTTTCGGAGAATGTCGTCTTTATCACCACCGAGCAACAAGGATGCACCTTCTTTTTCCCATTTTTCAAGCATTTTGAGACCTTCTTCTTCAAATATACCGTTATTGAGGTCAATTGAATCCATGAAGTTACTTGATAAATCCATAAATCGCTCCATTTCGCCTACTTTTTTACTGACATCATCTGCAATAGCTTCAAGAGCCATATCGAACATTGCTTTTTTGTCAGGGTCACCTGAGATGACACTCATGGCAGACTTCATAGCAGAATGTGATGCCAAAATTGCTTCGCGTTCTTGTTGTTTTACTTCTACCTGATCTGCAATATCCTCTTTTAGTATTTCCGAATTTTCGTACATTTTACTAAGTACGCGATACATGATTTCCATTTTTTTATACAAGTCTTCCAGACGGAGATTTGATTCCTGAAGGCGACCTGCTTTACGGGTTTTGAGTATCACCATCGAATTTTTGTTCGAGGCTTTCGCTTTATTGGCAAGTGACAGGTTATCGTTGATTTCTTTGCGGTTGTTAAAAATTATTTCGTTGAGCTTATGCATCTGGCCCCGGAGTTTGCCTATCTGTTGTGACATTTTATAAAGATTTTTCTCCAGATCTTCAACATACGATTTCAGGATGCCGATTGGGTCAAGATCAATAAATAAACCGGTAATAAAACGCATGATACTTTTGTATCCGTAGTACACAAGATTCCTCAGACGTGGATCGATGACCATATAGATAAGTGCCGCAAGTGCTATTAGCATTCCGGATAGGTAAAGCGTATTTTCAGCAAGATTGATTAATACAGGCAAAAAATTGTATAAAATGTAACCGATGCCGACTATTATCCCACCTGCTACAAGCATTCCTGTGATTCCTTCTGGTCTTTGCCAGAATGATTTCGGTTTAAAACTTTCGTCCATCATGCAATATTATTTAAGGTATTGTTTCATCTTTTCAATATCTTGGGTTATCTTATCTACAAGTTGATTGTAGCTGGCGATAAAATTATTCTTAGTAGTTTCTATCTTTGTAGAAGCATCACTTATTTGCTTGTCGATGTTGTCGAGCTGGCTTTGGTGTTGTGATATTTCTTTTTGTAAGGCTGCGATTTGAGCATTTTGGGCAACAATTTTTTCTTGTAACTTTTGTTTTTCGGATTGCTTGTCACCTACTTGCAGTTGCATTTGCGACTTGAGTGTTTCTTCGAATGCCTTTTCTTCATTGTGGAGCACACTCATATAATAATTGGCTGCTTCGATTAATGAAGCAGGTGTGGCTCCCATCGTTTTGGCGACAGCAAATGCCGATTGATACCTGGTCTGCTCATCCATTGATAATTTTTCGAGTGATTCGAGTGATTCTTGAAACTCGAGATAATCGAAACCATCTTTTCCTTGTTTTTTTATTGCTTCGTATAATACTTTTATAAATCTATCTTCCGGTTTTCCTTCTGATACGGATACTGTTGGAGGAGCAGTTGGAGAATTATTTGTATTTTCATTGGTTGTGGCTGGCGTTTCCGTACTACCCGGTTCAGTAGCTTTGTCAGCACCTGCTTCGACAATGAATATAGACTTAAGATTTTTAAATATTTCCATCAGGTCTTAATAATTTGTACACAGTAAATAATTAATTTTTATTCAAACAAGTTCCTGCAATTCGACAAATATGTATTTTCAATCGTCAAATTGTATTAAAACAGCCGTAAATTTAGTAAATTCAAATTATTTTTTATAAAATTGCTTCTTCAAGTCGTGGATTTTTGAAATAACAAACAAAATCACGAAATTTGCATCATCATTTTTCGGTTGAAATATATGCAGCTAAAGCCATGTGGTGAGATGAGTTAAATAGAAGGAATTGATATAAGGGACAAGTTGTTCAATTATAAGATGATAGATAAAGTTTTGTTAAAAAAAGAAGTAAATATATGAGTAAGAGTTCGAAAGTATCTGTTTCGTCGGAGGTGGACAGGTTGATGAAAGTGATTGTACACAGGCCGGATGAAGGTATTGCCCGCATAACACCCAAGAGGGCAGGCGAACTGCTTTTTGACGATATTGTCCATTTGCCCAATATGCAGGACGAGCACGATGTGTTTACGGATGTTTTGAAATATTTTCTCGGAGAGGACAATGTGCTTGAAACCGGGCAGTTGTTATACGAAGCATTAGTAGCCGATGAAGAAACAAAATTCGAAATCATCGAAATGATTATTAACTACGAAGAGTTGCCTGAATCTTACATACATCTGCTAAAAAAATTGCCGAATGACCAGTTGGCAGATGCCTTAATCACCGGACACCTTGTGAGCGAAGATCTGATACTTTTTGACCCGATACCTAACTTCATTTTTACAAGAGATATTGCTGTCGTAGTGAATGACCACGTTATCATCACAAAGGCTGCTAAAATGGCAAGGCAAAGGGAAAATTTCCTCACCCGCTTTATTTTCTGGTCGCATCCTATTTTTCGAAAACTTCGCGAAGAAGGCAAAATAATTAATCTGAACCATGTTGATGAATTTCCGCCATCTCGTAAAGGAGAAACTGTATCAATCGAGGGGGGCGATGTAATGGTTATCAATAAGGATTATATACTCATAGGCTGCAGTGAACGTACCACAGAGTATTCTATCCACAGCCTACGCAATAAACTTTTTGAAAAAGGGCTCGTGAACAATGTAGTCCAGATCAACATTCCTGCTGACAGAGCTTATATGCACATTGATACGATCTTTACTCAGATTAATCATGACCATATTGTGGCATTCAAACCCATTATCGAAGACGGGTTGGGTAGTTATGTAGATGTATATAGAAAAGATGGTAGTACAGTCACCTACGATTCGGTAAAAGAATTTGTTGAAGCTGAAATAAATCCTGATATGAAGTTCATCTGGTCAGGAAATGGTGAGTCGCCATATCAAGAACGCGAACAATGGACAGACGGCTGCAATCTTGTAGCACTCAAGCCCGGTGTAGCCATCACCTATGATAGGAATCCGGTTACCGAGGAGGCATTTAAAGAATTTGGTTATACTATTATGGCAGCTAAAGATTTTCTTGACTTAGTAAAAAGAGAAAATCCGGCACCGGATTCATTCAATAATCTTATCATTACCATACCTTCAAACGAATTGTCACGTGCCAGAGGCGGTACCCACTGTATGACATGCCCTGTACACAGAGAAAAGAGTTAATTCATGTTTGTACACGAGACCCAAATAAGAGTCAGGTATAGCGAAACTGACCGGATGAATTATGTTTACTATGGCAATTATCCACAGTACTTTGAAGTGGGTAGGGTAGAAGCTATGCGTTCCATTGGTATTTCGTACAAAGATCTTGAAGAGAACCATGGTGTGATGATGCCGGTTAAGTCTATGAGTATCAAATACCTCAGACCTGTATTTTATGACGAACTTATTACTGTCAAAACAATAGTGTCGGCTTTACCGGAAAGAAGCATCAATTTCCATGTAGAGATATTTAATGAAAAAGGAGAGATTACGACCGGTGGTACAGTGAGCCTTGCATTCGTGAATATTGAAACCAAAGAGTCGATCCCTTGTCCTGAAATATTGATCAAACAATTGGCAAAGTATTTTGATGTTTAAATATTTGGAGCGGATAAAGAGTGTTGTCAAAGGAAAACTCGAAGTTCTTGGTTTGTTTTCGTGGATGCGTACCACATCATTTCCCGGAGCTTTTGGTGTTACTTTATATGATCTTTATTTGTTTGTAAGGAAGGAGTCGCGACAATTTGACATCAGTGTACGGGCAAATTCGATGTCATTTAACTTCTTTTTATCGCTTTTCCCTTTGTTGTTGGTAATGTTTACGATTATTCCGTTCCTTCCTTTGAACGATCATTTTTTTGGAACACTTCGCGCTGCTATTATGGAAGTAATGCCTGGTAAAACAGGAAAATCTCTTTATTCGTTCATCAAAGACTTGGCCACTAAGCCACAGCTCAACTTGCTTTCGGTATCATCTATACTGGTGATTTATTTTGCATCCAATGGTGTGATGGCGATGATAAATGGCTTTGAAAAATCATACCCGACAACTTTTGAAGAATGGCCCGGATGGTACAAACGACTAAGGGCGATTGGCTTAACATTCTTGCTGGCTGTCATTTTGCTTGCTTCCATCATTTTAATTATTTTAGGCAATGTGATACTCAAGTGGTTTTATTCACTTACCGGTATTATCCCGAGTTCGTTTCAGTCGGGCTCGTTTCATTTGTTGAGGTGGCTTGTCATCATCGCACTATATTATACGGGCATTTCGTCCATTTACAGGTTTGCAGTATCGGCACGTAAGCGGTTTGCATTTTTTACACCGGGCGCTACATTAGCTACAGTATTGTCGTTGCTCACATCATACCTTTTCTCGTTTTATATTGATAATTTTAGCTCTTATAACAAACTTTACGGCTCTATTGGTACGGTTATCGCCTTAATGCTTTGGATACAGTTTAATGCATTTATTCTCATCATTGGTTTTGAGCTCAATGCAAGCATAGCCATAACGCGCGACATGAAGATAATGGAAGAGCGAAATGATTTGTTTTGAAATTAGTTCTACCTCTAAGCCTTCATTTTTAGCTGCGGAACTCGCTTTGTAATCATTTGTACTGTATCTGACAACTTTTCCTCTAGGATAATGATGCGGTTCCTCTTGAGTTCATGCAGGATTGAATCGTTATAATGCCTAATGGTAAGCAACTCAAGATCGTCATCTGCTTCTACTTTAAATTGGTCGCGCAATGAAGCTAACAACCTGTCAACTTTATCAGCTTGATTAGTGATACATGCAGAGAAACTGATAGCACTGTTTTGCATCATGTTTACTTTAACACGTACATCGGCAAACTTCTTGAATATATCACTCAGATGGTGTTCAGCTACAAAAGAAAAATCGCGTGTGGATATCTGCAGTAGTATCTGGTTCATTTCAAGTACTACCACCGGTGGGTATATACTGTTGCCATCTGCACTTATAAGCGTACCTTCACCTTCGGGGTTAATAAACGATTTGACCAACAGTGGAATGTTTTTTCTCTGCAATGGCTGAATCGTTTTTGGGTGAATAACGGAGGCACCATAATATGTCATTTCAATGGCTTCGCGGTAGCTGAGTTTATCAATAAGAATGGCATTTTCGAATTTTCGCGGGTCAGCATTGAGTACGCCCGGCACATCTTTCCAGATGGTCTGGTTTTCTGCATCAAGGCAAAATGAAATAATGGCAGCACTATAGTCTGAGCCTTCTCGGCCGAGTGTTGTAGTTTGGCCACGTAGCGTGCCACCTAAAAATCCTTGTGTGACGACTACTTTTGATTCCTCAAACAAGGGTGGAATAATACTTTTGGAAGCAGCCAATGTATCATTCCAAAGTATTCGGCCTTCACGGAAGTTTTCATCTGTTTTGATTACACTGCGTGCATCGAGCCAGGCAGTTTTGATGCCCGAGTGATTAAGCC
>JAIBCG010000029.1 GCA_019694295.1 Saprospiraceae bacterium | reverse complement strand
GCCTTAGATAGGATATGAAGAATAGTATTCGAATAGCATGCTACCAATAGACTGCCGGATATACCTCAATTGGATCAAAAAAGGCTAAATTTTGAGCCGATTGCAAGGATTAATCGGATCAAAAAATACTTATTTTTTGATTTGATTACAAGGAATAATCGGATCAGGATTGAATGAGAGACTTTGGGATGATGGGAATCTGAAAATTTCACAAGCCAGGAAATAACGAAAAACAATCGACCATTTGTCGCAATATTGAGAATGGACAATATTCCACCCCATATCCAACAAGCAGATTTTAACGCTTAAATTGATTTTGCATTCCGGCCTGTAAAGCTTTCAAATTTTTTAAAAAAAGACAGTTCTCAAGTTTTCATAATTTATTTTGATGCGTAGTTATATTTTGAACATCAATATTCTATACAGAATAATTTCAATAGTTTTCCGTGTCGTCACACAAACCAATCAAATACTTTGCGAAATAATCCCTTGTGAGCCAAACGAACAAATAAATTAGCTTTAAACTGGTTGCAAACTGATTTAAACAGAATATTTACCTTCCTTTAAAAAGTAAATGATGCTCTCATTATAATAAAGGAAGCATTACTTAATGTGCAGGAGCCTTGGCTTTGGTGGAGTTTTTGTCTGATCTGACTGTGTTCATCAAGCGGGTGAATAGTGTGCTCTTTTCGGGATATACTTTTATCACGACTTTCGAATCGACCGAATCGATGCATCTGGCAGCTGAGGAATCATTCAGCGAAATCTTGTAATAACCCGGCTCTGAAGATCTTCTTGCAGTACCTGATAATTCTTCGCCACCGTCACAAAGTATATTCACTGCAACAGTTTCGGCACTGAGTGAAGTGTCGAAAAATTGTAAAGTGCCTTGTGTGTGTTTTTGAACAATGAAGGCCTTGCCAGATTGATTGGTATAAAAAATGCCACTCACCTCTGCTGTAACTTCAGCCGAAGCAAACCATGCACGGATGCGCTCCTGAATCTTGCTCAGTAATAATTGCTGCGTTTCTTTATCCAATTTCTGCCCGGTTGCATTGGCAGGTAACTTTTGCGTTATGGTAGTAATGACTTCACGGTATTCAGGCATTGATCTGGCGTCTGCTAGAATATCTGATGCATTCTTTAATTCACTGATGCTAATTTTCCTCTGAGCGTAAGCCTGCTGGGCTTGATGTAGTGCTTTTTCAGCCAACCGTACTTTTTCATCCTTGTTTGTAGCAATCCTCCTTCTTATCTTCTCTGTCCTTAACTTTGGCTTAGAGAGTGCCTGAGTACCATCAAGCTTTATCAAAGAGGTTAGTAATTCATTGATTTCATAGTCTTTTATCGAATTGTTTTTAAATCTTTGCTTTAAATCATTCGCATCTGAAAAATTCTTCAAACCTTCATTCAGTGCGGTTAACGCTTCAACTTCTTCTCTACTCTTGCTGTACCCAAGTAGCTGCGATTTTTCAACTTTCACACCATCTGACAATAAAGCATATTGTAGCTTATGGATAAATGCGGTATCATTTATTGGTTCATAACTCGATGTTTGTACAAAGTAAGCATTGTCCATCCGTACAAATAATACAGTTGCCAGCCAGACGCAAAATCCAACTAAGAACAATATCCAATATATATTAATATTTTTCAATGCCTATTTTCCTGGTCTGTTGTGGTCAATTCGTTTCTTTCATTCATTTTCAAGTATTCTGCTCCGGTTTTCACCATCAATTGTTCTCCATTTTCTAACAAAACAATCTGGCTGGCCAGACCGGCAACATCTGTATTCTTCGTTGTGTACACTACAGTTTTATCATGACAATAGTCCATTACGGATTCGAACAAGGTCAGATTCTCTATCGGGTCTGTAAACTGATCTTCAAGGTCAATAAATATTAGTGGCTTATTTTGATATAAAAGCCGTGCGAGCAAGATTTTTCGCCTTATACTGTCAGAAATATTATTTCGCGAAGGCTCCACAAACAATTTTATACCATCTTCTACATTGATAATAAAATTATTAAGCATTGTTGCATCAATGACATCTTTAAGTCTTTTGTTGTTTTTTGTTTCCTTTTCTAAAGTAATGTTCCACTCTACAGTACCTTCAAGAAGTTCGCTGTTGTTCGTACAAATGCCGGTGATATCCAGGAATTGCTCAGTACCTATGTCTTCCATTCGGATTCCGCCAATCGTTAGCAATCCGCTATCCGGCTTGATCTGTCCGGTCATAAGCTTGATTAATGTAGATTTTCCACTGCCCTGTCTGCCAATAATGGCGAGTTTTGAACCCGCAGGTATGAAGAAATGAATGTTAACCAGGCCCGAATCGAAATTTCTGCTAGGATAATGACAGGCTATATTTTGCACACTTACATCAGTTCTGAGATCTGCTGTGACACCAGTAGCATATAACTTAGCACCGGCATCAGTTGCATAATTGTTCCCGAATTGAAATCGAAACCACTTTCTGTTAATCCAATGAAAAGTATTTGTATAGTCAATCGCCAGAATCATCATAACAAATGTTGCTGCCAGCCAAATCAATCTGCAAAAGCCTATTTCGGAATAATGATAAGACCGAAACAGCAAAACGAATCCGGATAATAAAAACAAACCTGTCAGCCAGCTATGTTTTTCGGGTCTGGTGAAAGACTCTGGAGTGATGCCTGCATCGACGGTCAATCCGTCAGTATTTCTCTTTCCTACCTTGCGAAATTCAGCTGACTTATGCATATAATTCAACAATTGTCTGTGCATAGCCTCAGCATTGGCTACTCTATTTAACTCTTTATTTTCAAAATGTTTTGTATATCCCTTGAGTACAAGAAAATACAACAAAGCTAAAGCAAAAAATGAGGCACCAATCAAGCCGCTGTGCGCAAACCCAAACAGCATAATGCCGGCAACGACCGACCAAGCAATGATAGCCAATGGCTTATTGACTTTTAAATATTGACCAAGATAAAATGCATTAATTATTTTATCAACCTGGTAATCAATAGATTCTGATTTTTCGGCATATTGCAATATATCACTCGAGAGATTTTGTCCGGAGTATATGTTTTTTCCATAAGAAAATGATTTTATAAATATGACACTCAAGAAAAAGAGAATAATGGCTCCACCCAGAAGAAGCATGTCGTGGCCGGGCATCATGCCTGAACAAGTAAATGCCAGCAAACTTAAAAGTATATAAGTAACTGAAATTGTAGTTGTTAAAGCGGATACCCACGTTTTGACTCCTATCATAGATGTCGTCTTCAGATGAGCTTGTTTTTTTTGCTTAACATGATTATTTTTTTCGAAGATCAGTACATTTGCCTTGGGCACTTGAAGATTATCGCCATTAAAACAGTTCTCTGCAAACTCCGCAATACTTATTTCTCGCATACCGCTTGCAGGGTCTGCCACCAGTACACTCCTTTCTCTTATTTCATAGACAACTATGAAGTGATGATTATTCCAATGGATGATGACAGGCAATGGCAAGTGACTCATTTCAGCCAAAGCAACCTTTGCAGCAATACAATCGAGTCCGAGTTCATTGGCTGCATTTTGAATTGCCAGAAAATTGGTGCCAAAATCATCGAGTTCGAACCGAGCATCAACTCGTGCTTTATCATGTGCCAGCTTGTGAAATGCCAGTACCATCCGCAGCGCCTCGATGCCACAGTCTGACAAATCCTTTTGGCTATAAAAAGGATAACGAAAATAATTAAATACCTGCCTTAACATCAATTAATATCATACAACAATCATACCGTTTTTATAACATATATAAATATTTAAATAACAATGCATTACAAACATTTCAACAAACATTTAATTTATACAAAAAGCAAGAAAATACTACAGAATGAACAATCTTCAACGCAATCAAAATTATTTGCCCTAAACAAATTCCTCATGAAGCATTCAAATAAGTTGTTCCGGATATTTGATTTTTCAATTATTTGAGGAACTTTGCACCCTTCAATGGTGTCATACCAAAAGAACAACATACAAATCATGGAAAATAACCTTTTGGAACTCAGCAAAGACGGTAAAAAAATAAGCTCCGTTCTTCCGCCACATGTTAAGAATTTCCTCATCGACATTGATGGTACCATCTGCGAAGATATACCAAATGAAGAACCTGAACGTATGGCTGATGCGTTTATTTATCCTGGTGCACTTGAAAAAATTAATCAATGGTATGACGATGGGCACATCATAACTTTTTTTACATCACGTACCGAATCACACCGCGAAGTGACCACTTTTTGGTTAAACAAACACGGATTCAAATATCACGGACTGTTGATGAACAAACCGAGAGGTGGCAATTATCATTGGATAGACAACCACGATGTGTTGGCAACCAAATATACCGGCCGGTTTACCGAATTTGTTGAAAAAATGACCCCTACACAGGTTTTTGAATAATTTTTTTACTAATGCACTTTAATTTTTTCCATAGATTTGCGGTCCAATTTAATCAATAAATTCATGAAAAAGACTCTTCTTATTCTTTTTGTACTGTCTGTTGTCGCTTGTAAAAAACCAGGAAAGATTGTTGACAACAACAATTCCACAAACACTTCATCAGTTACGGACAGTTCAGCAACTGCTGCCACACCTACTGCTGTTCAACCGATGAAAACAGACGAAATCAAAATAGGCTTTGTAATGGCCGATACAGTGCTCGAAAAATTTTCTTATTATCAGAAAGTGAAAGCAAGTCTGACGGCCAAAGGAACGAAGCTCGAAAAAGATATGGAGGCACGCGCACTTGCCATACAAAAAGAATACCAGGGTTATCAACAACGCGGTCAGAGTATGTCACCTAAAGAATTGCAGGAAGCTGAAATGAGCCTTATGAAAAAACAACAGGATCTTGAAGACTTCCGCACCAAACAAACAGCTGCACTTATGAAGGAAGAAGAAGCCCTCAACAAGGATCTCCAGAAAAAGATAGAAAAATATCTTGACACTTATGCTGCAGAGAATGGATATACATTCATTCTTTCAAAACATATTGGCGGAAGCTTACTTTTCGGTAAAAAAGAACTTGACATTACAAAAGATGTCATCAATGGCCTGAATGCTTCTATAAAGAAATAATTTCAGAATTTAGGACACACAATTCCGTCTTCTTCAGTTTCGCCAAGGTAGCCAAGTGAAAATTCAAATGCCTGTCTGCCACGCGATTTGCTCAGGCTGCCAAGGTTAATATCATAAGATACGCCAAAAAGTATTCTGTTGTATTCAAAGCCTGCAAGAAGTATTACAGCATCCGGATTGACAGGCCCGGTAATGGAACGATTGGTACGTAACCAGCCACCAAAATGAACAGCAACGCCACTGTAGTCGTTGACGAGTGTTCTAAAATTCGCCCCTCCGGTCATTTCAAGATGTTCGCCTTGTTTCATTACAAAAATTCTTGGATTGAGACTTGTAGAAGTTGAAATGGGAAGTTCTGAGCCACCATATAATGTAAATTTTCTCTGGAGATAGATTTCTTCGGTGGGCTTTTCATAAAATGAAATGGCAGGTTGCAGAATGTGGTGCAAGGCAAGCCCTGCATAAAGTGAAGCGTGTTTTTTAATACGGATAGAATAATGCAGCCCGGTTGACAAATCTCCAAATGAAAAATTATTGGCTGGAAGCAGCTCATTGGTATTTTCTGTAAATCCGTCAACACCATTAAACTGGTCAGCAAAGTTCAACTTTTCGTAATTGACATTTCTTGAAGAAATGCCGAACTGAAAGCCTATAGATAGATATTGTTTATTATTGATATCCAGCGACTTATGCAAGGCTCCTGTGAATGACATATTGTTGGTATTAAAGTCAACAGCACTCACCTGATCAGCAAAAAAGATAGCACCCACAGCAGCATAATCTTTTTGTGCTGCACTTAGTCTTGCCTTCATTTTCAAATCCACAAAACCACTGTAGGTGACAAAAGGATTATCAAGAGTGCCACGCCACTGGTCTCGGTAATTGAGCCCTATTCTGAAGCCACCGTCATAGTTACCCGTAAGTGCAGGATTGAGATAAATAGGTGCTGAGTAAAACTGTGAAAAATGCCGGTCCTGTGCCTTGATGGTTACACCAAACAACAAAATGAGTGTGCTGAGCAAAAAAATCCGCATGTGGCTTAATTAAGTAAATGATGACTACTTATCTTCGATAGCTTTTAACGCAAATATACACTTTATGTTTTATCTGTAAATAAGCCTCTTGGGCAAAATAAAATGTAGCGTTATTTTCCTTCAAGCATCCCCGGGTGGAACTTCTTCAATGAACCGGGATGGTTCCAGCAATCGAGGTATCGGCTATCCGGGTCATATTTTTGTGCCAGTTGTCCTACATTCAAGCCTTTGCTTTCAATTCTTTGAATGCCTAAGCCTGCAATGTAATTCCAGTTAACCCAATTGCTACACACATCATAATCAATAAGGCGACTTTCAAAATATTCAGCTCCGGTCTGCCAGTTTTGTTTAAGCTCATAGATAAAAAAAGCAGCAGCCAGCTGGCGACATTTGTATGATATAAAACCTGTGGCATTGAGTTCTTTCATGATGGCATCGATGTATGACTCACCGGTATTCCCGTTTGTCCAATTGATGATTGCAGTCGTATCATAGTTTGTAATTGATTTTTCCGCAGACTTCAGACAATTTTTGTAAAATATCATTGTCTTGTACTTTTTAGCAATTAGCCTAAGGTAATCACGCCACAATAGGTCCAGTTTCAATTCGTAGGTTGATTTGCTTTCACCATGGATTGTTTCGTAGTCAGTTATTTGGTGGTAAAAGTACTTTGGCGAAATACAACCTTGAGCAAGATAGGCAGATAATTTGGTACTGTAGTCTGAGCCGGAAAGTCCAAGCCTTGATTCGCTGTAGGTAGCCATCAGATTTGATTGCCTGAGAAAATACTCCATCCTTTTCCGACCTTCGGTTTCGCCACCTTTAAAGGGATAAGCCGAATATGGCAACTTCAATGCCGCATCATGTCCGTAATCGCTTAATTCCGGCATTCTTCCAGCGTCAATGTGGTCGGACTGATATTTGAAATCAAGAGGTGTTTCAAGAGGTTTACGCACCGGAACAATCTTTTCAACTTCTTTTCGGTATGCTTTAAAACTATCTGGTGTATGCGAAATGGGAAAAGGCAAATCCTGTGTGTAGTACAGCATTTTCCCTCGTACATAATGGATTTCTTGCCCTATTGTCCATAAGCGTTTTTCGAGCTTGTCCTGTATGAGTATTTCATCATGCGTACTTTCTCTGTTGCAGAATATTTTGGCCGACTTATACCTGGCGGCTATTTTAAATAATTCGTCTTCAGCATTTCCACATCTGACAATGAGGTCGGCATTAGAAGCACGGAGGTTTTCACGCAAGTCGGCAACAGACTCAATGATGAACTTTAATCGGTGTTTCTCAGTACGTTGAAATCCAAATCTACTCTTAGACTTTAAAAAAGTATCTTCGAATATATATACATACAAGACCTCATCAGCAAATTTTAATGCTTCGGTGATTGCTTCATTATCATGCAACCTCAGGTCCTGTCTGAACCACACAATCGCCCTATTCAAAATTATTTTTATTATTCAAACAAATGAGACAGTTGAATTGTTTATTAATTTTTACTTTTGTAGCTAAACACATATTACCTACATGTCAAATATTTTGAGGCTCCTTTTGTTCTCGTTGTTCAGTTTATGTATGTCATCCATGTATAGCCAGTCACCCGCAGCATATAAGATTTATTCCGGTAACGGAAAAGAAACAGATTGGGACGAACTTGTAAAAAAGGCTTCGAAATCGGACGTAGTTTTCTTCGGTGAGCTGCACAACAACGCTGTTGCGCATTGGCTGCAGTTGGTGCTGGCAAAAGAATTGTATAATAAATCAGAACACAGGATTGCTTTAGGTTTTGAAATGTTTGAGTCTGACAATCAGAGGAGTATCGATGAATATTTCGCTGACATTATTTCGCAAAAGAACTTTGAAGCAGAGGTCAGGCTTTGGCCAAATTACAAAACAGACTACAAACCCATTGTAGAATGGGCCAAGACCAATAAATTGCGTGTATTAGCAACCAACATACCAAGACGCTATGCCAATCTGGTTTACCGAAATGGCCTTGAAGGCTTAAATATGTTAAGCGATGAGGCAAAAAAAGAAATTGCACCGCTTCCAATAGCTTTCGATATCAATCTGCCGGGTTACAATGCTATGGTGGATAATAGCACACCGGGTCATGCCAATGAAAATCTACCCAAAGCCCAAGCAATAAAAGATGCTACCATGGCATATTTTATTTCAAAAAACCTGATTCCCAAAGGCATATTCCTGCATCTCAACGGAGCTTACCATTCTAACAACAAAGAAGGAATACTTTGGTATCTTGCAAGGTTAAATCCCGGAATACAACAATTTACCATTACCACCGTTTCGCAGGACAACATCAGTGAACTCGAAGAGGAATATCTTAACCAAGCAGATTTTATCATTGTAGTACCTTCTGATTTTACCAACACTCATTAAAAACAATAAAATATAATGAAACATTTATTTTACCTATTGGCACTCATTCTCTTTGTTGCTTCATGTAAAAATGTAACCGGCGACCAGGAAAAACAGCTTTTCGATGATGTGATGAAACTTCACGACGAGATTATGCCGGTTTCAACCAAATTGCAGGGTTTGCAAAGTTCATTAAAAGCCATACTCGAAAAACCCGATTCGATAGCAGGCGGATTAACTCAGGACGACATCATCCAGGCTTCTATGCATGCTGAAAAAGCATACAATGACATGATGGACTGGATGCGTGACTTCAAGATTCCGGAGAACATGAACTCACAGGATAAAATTGCATATCTTACAGCTGAAAAAAACAAGCTTGTTAAAATGAAAGAAGAATCTCTGAGTGCTTTACATGAAGCAGAGGCAATCTTAAAAACCAAAAAATAATGCGCTTTTTGTTATTAATATTCGCACTTGGCATATTTGCCTGTGAATATACACCTGCCAAATTACCTATATTGGGCGAACGTGACTTCGTCAATGGAGATACTGTCTATCATACTGTCAGACCATTCAGTTTTATAGACCAGGACTCACAACAAGTGACTGAAAAGACATTCGGAGGCAAAGTATATGTGGTAGATTTCTTTTTCACCCACTGCCCTACCATCTGCCCTAAAGTAACCAAACAAATGCTTAGGTTGTATGAAAAGTATAAAGATGACAGCCGCGTACTTTTGTTGTCACACAGCATTGACACGCGTAATGATACAGTAGGCCGACTGCAGGAATATGCCCGGAACCTCGATGTAAGCAGCAAAAGCTGGCATTTCGTAACAGGCAATAGTGATTCCATTTACAGTATTGCAGCCGACTACTTTAGCTTTGCCAAGGAGGATGCTGAAAGCCCGGGCGGATTCGTACATAGTGGCCAGCTCATACTAGCAGATAAGCACAGGCGTATCAGGGCATTTTGCGATGGCACGGATGAGAAAGACGTCACACGTTTTATGAAGGAAATAGATGTGTTGCTCAATGAAAAAGAATAGCCTCATTATATTAGCATCCATCATTTTTACTATAATAGTATCTTGTAAGCAGGAAACATATTTTCAAGGAAGGTTGTTGTACGAAGATTATTGCCAGAATTGCCACATGGAAGACGGCACCGGACTAAGAGGCATCATACCGCCACTGAAAGGATCCGATTTTTTGAAAAATAATCAGAATGCGCTCGTATGCCTCATTCGTAAAGGAAGCCAAGGCGGCCTGACCATCAACGGCAGTAAATATACACAACCCATGCCCGGCAATGCGAACCTAACCCAAGGTGATATAGCCAATATTATCAACTACATCAACCATGCTTGGGACAACAACTATGGGGTCATACTATACGACGATGTTTTGAAGCAATTTGAAACTTGCCGATAAATACTTATTTTGTTAAAAAATTATACCTTGTAGTGGTGCCAACGTGGTGTGCGCAAGTACCATATACTTACTACCAGAATTACTACCCAATAGAATATTTCAACTGCCCACGCCCATTCGACCCCACCATTACCATATTTCACTAAAAGGAATACAACCATCAGGTACAGAATCGTCATCACTGTCTGTATTTTTAAAGTAAAATCTGTAGCACCGGTACCTCCAATGGTATTAAAGAAAATAGTGCTAACTGAATATATGCTGATGATGCCGAGCAATATCATGAATAGTGGCCTTGACTCTTCAATGAGACTCATGTTAGTAGAACCCAGGAGTGGGTAAAGAAAAACCTCAGGCCACACGGTAATAGGTATAGCTATACACATGGTCACTACAAATGAAAGAACAGAAGTACGAAAGGCCAGCGGAATTACTTCTTCAATCTTTTTTTGCCCAATGACATTACTCACCAGCGTGTGTATGCCACTTGAAAAACCCCAGCACGGTATCATTAGTATTAGGTAGGCAATCCGTATAAGGTTGGAAATAGCGAGCGGTCTCTCTCCTATTGATTCTATGAGAGATATGAACACAAACCACGAACCTAGAGCAAGCACAGTTTGCCCTACTACAGGTAATGAAATACTTAACTGCTGCTTTACAAGTTGGATATCGATGTTTGGTATCTTGAAAAGCCGGTATGTCCGAGCCTTTTTATCAAAAAGTATATAAATAATAAATGCGATAAATGCAATAATTTCAGCAAGTGTACTAGCCAGTGCAGAACCACCGATACCCATTTCGGGAAAACCCAGTTCACCAAATACTAGGGCATAATTGAGTACCAGATTAAGCACGGTAAGTATGATCGTGTCTATAACAATGAATGTTGTACGAGCCACACCGGCATATAGCGCAATGATTGCTACACCAGTATAACTGAAAAACAAGCCAAATGACCTGTAATGCAAGTATTCCAGGCTTTTCTGCAATATCAATTCCGAATGTATGAACAACCTGAAAAAGGCTTCTGCTCCGAAAGTCAGGAAAAGAAACATAACTGTAGCCATCAAAAGCTCAAAGTAAAACATAGAGTAGAAGGTGCGACCTATTTCGCGCATCCTTCCCTCGCCCATTCTTCTGGCTATCATAAGCTGACCGCCACGTGTAAACCCAAACCCGATGCCGGCTATCACCAGATAAAATACGCCCACAAAACCAATAGCCGCAAAATCAAGCTCGCTTAGGTGATACAAAAAAACACTGTCACTTAAGGCTACAACATTCTGTGCAGCACTACCAATCATAATCGGTACCGAAAGCTTAAAAATCTGAGAATATGTGGCTCTTAGTTTCAAAATAACTGTTTCAAAACTCAATAATAAGAATTTTAATTTTACATATCTCATTCTTTCTTGATATTTGCGAAAAAATAATTCAAATGACTTACCCACTGGCAAGAAAAAAAGAAAAAACACTCTCCATCCACGGCTATACAAGACATGACCCATATTATTGGCTTAATGACAGAGAAAATGCTGAAGTAATCGATTATCTGAAAGCAGAAAATGAATATACTGAATACAAATTCGAGAAAATCAAGCCACTAAAAGAAAAATTATATAATGAAATAACCGGACGGATCAAGCAAAATGACTCATCTGTGCCTTTCAAGTGGCGTACACACTACTACCAGACCATTTACAAAGAAGGCAAAGAATATCCCATTTACATACAGGCCCCCACACAGGACATGAATGGTCATACCGTACTACTTGATGCCAATATTGAAGCGGAAGGAAAATCATACTATCATGTGGCAGGTTTCGAAGTCACCCCGGGCAATCAAATTCTCGCCTATGCAGAAGATACGCTCAGCCGTCGCATTTATACCATCCGTTTCAAGAACCTGGTGACTAGTGACTATTACAGCTGGGCAATACCGCAAACATCAGGTAATATGATATGGTCAAATGACGGAAAATATCTCTTTTTTGTGGAAATAGACCAAACAACCTTACGACCGTGGAGAGTAAAAAGATGGTCAATGGAAAATCCAACCAACGAAGCGGTAACTGTATTCACAGAAAATGACGAAACTTACTATGTAAGCATCTCAACTGCCATGAGCGGACGGTATCTTTTCATTAACAGCAGCTCTACACTTACTACTGAAGAACAGATTATAGACCTTGACAATCCTGAACAAATGCCGATTACATTTCTGCCTAGAAAGTCCGGACACGAATACAGGATTGAACATGCAGAAGATTTTTTCTACATTCACACAAATGAAGATGGCCGGAATTTTTGTTTAAAACGGGTAGCCCAAAATGATTTTGCACATCAAAACTGGGATGTAGTCGTTCCGCATGATGAAGACAGCCTTCTCGAAGATTTCACCGTTATCAATGGACATTTAATATATGATCTGAGAAAAAATGCAAACCACCACATTGTCATACGCAATGATGCCCAGACTTACGATATTCCATTTGAAGAAGGTGCTTACCTTGCATTTATTGGTACCAATGCCGATCCTGAAAGTAAGTTTGTACGGATCAATTACACTTCACTCACCACACCAACGAGTGTTATGGATTTCGATTTTTATACAAGAGAAATGACATTGCGGAAGCAGGAAGAGATAACCGGTGGATACGACAAAACGTCCTACACATCAAAAAGACTTTGGGTCACCGGTCGTGACGGGGTAAAAATACCTGTAAGCCTCGTTTATAACAAACATTTATACAAACCAAACCAATCACCTTTACTATTGTACGGCTACGGCTCGTATGGGCACAGCATAGATCCTTCATTTGGGCTTGCCCGTTTAAGTTTGCTTGACCGCGGCTTTGTGTATGCCATTGCTCATATACGCGGAGGAGAAGAAATGGGCAGAGCCTGGTATGAAAACGGAAGACAACTCGCCAAGATGAATACTTTTTACGACTTTATTGATTGCGGAAAAGAACTTATCAGCCAGGGTTATTGTCACCCGGAAAAACTCTATGCAATGGGTGGAAGTGCCGGTGGCCTCCTGATGGGAGCCGTTGTTAATCTTGAACCGCAGCTTTGGGCCGGGATAGTGGCAGCCGTACCCTTTGTGGATGTACTCACTACTATGCTAGATGACAGCATTCCGCTCACTACCGGCGAATATGATGAATGGGGCAACCCGAACATTAAAGAATATTATGAATACATGGCACAATATTCACCTTATGACAATATTCAACCTGGCATATATCCACCAATGTTGGTGACTACAGGGCTGCATGATAGTCAGGTGCAGTATTGGGAGCCTGCAAAATGGGTAGCTAAGATAAGAGATATTGTCCATGATAGTCATCTGATTTTCCTTAACACCAATATGGATGCCGGACATGGTGGCGCTTCGGGCAGATTCAGACGTTATGATGAGATAGCACTACAGTATGCTTTCCTTATTGGTTTAAATGAAGGAATTTTAAGCTAAAATTTATGATGGTTCAGAATGTTTTGTTGTATTAATCAGATTTGATTCATACTTTTGGATTATATTTGAAGAATGTTTGTAAAATTGAAATTTTGGTTTTCAATTTTTTTCGCCATTCTGTTCCTTGCCAATCAACTAAGTGCAGTTTGGGTTGGGCTATCTTTGGAGAGACACAAGTTACAGTTTCAGGCGTCGCTGGGAAAAAATCTGTTGAGTTTTTCTGAAGAATATCTTGCGAAAAATGCTACATTCAGATGGATAAAACCCGGAATCGAATTTACCGTCAACCACCAAATGTACGATGTCAAGCATACCGAAATGGTTAAAGGTGTCAATGTATTTCACTGTAAACATGATGTGCACGAATCTAAAATTCTGAAAAGATTAAAGAAAAATCTGAAAGAAGACTCAGGAAAAGCTCCCAAAGGGAATGCTAATACAGTAAAAGTATCCATAGCAACCCTGTTTTGCCAGAGCCTGCCCATATTCCAATACCTTATTTTCGACCAATACAAAACTGTTATATTTTGTTACAGTCTGCTTACATGCAACCAACCTTACATACCTGATACACCACCACCTCAAAGGTTTACTTCTTAATTCTAATTTTTTGATGTCCATAAATTTCACTTATGCCCGGGAATGCAAGCTACTATGCTGAATGCTTTCCTATGTGGTTTATGATTGTTAATGAATAAGGTGAACAAAATGGTTACATCTTACTATTTATTATTATTAAATAAATCTTTTATATGAAAAAAACGGTTCTAAAAATATTGCTTATTGCAACATTCGGTCTCTGTATGACGACACTTCTTGATGCTCAGCAATTAAAATTTTATGATAATGTGAGTAAACTGCCATTGACAGGTGTAAATATTTTTGACAAAAGCCACCAACCCGTTAATGCCACTATGGTAAACCAGCTAAATGAGAATACGATCTATACAGCTGAGCTTCCTGATTATAGCCCTGTTAGGTTTACAATGGCTTCTATCATGAAATCTGAAGGTATGCTATATCTGAGTAAGTTAAGACAAGACCTTAAAGAAGTAGTAGTAACGGCAGCCAAACGACCTCAAAACCAGGAAGATGTACCATATTTGGTTTCTGTGCTTGATAATAAGGAAATATCACGCATCAATCAGGTAACTACCGCGCGTCTCTTGGCCAATTCAGGAAAAGCTTACGTTCAAACATCACAGATGGGTGGTGGGAGTCCGACATTAAGAGGATTCGAAGCAAATCGGGTACTTTTTGTTGTGGATGGTATCAGGCTCAATAATGCCATTTACCGGGCAGGGCATCTTCAAGACATCATAACTGTAGATGTCAACCAGCTTGACAAAATGGAGGTACTTTATGGCCCATCTTCTCTACTATATGGTTCTGATGCAGTGGGTGGTGTTATCCAAATGATTACCAAATCACCTTCCTTGCGCACCGATGATGCCATGCATGCATTTTCAGGAGAAATTGGCGGTAGATACAGTAGCGCTTATGGAGAAAAGAACGGTAGAATAAATCTTCAATACTCAGGGAAAAAATTTGCCAACCTCACTGCTTTTACTTATTCGGATTTTGGCGACCTCATAAGTGGAAAGAGTAAAAACTTTTTCGACTCTACCCTATGGTTAAGACCACAATACGTAGCTGTAATAAACGGGAAAGATTCAATTGTCAACAATTCTGATCCTTACAAGGCAGTATCAAGCGGATATTCGCAATACGACATTCTCAACAAATCTATCATTCAACTATCAGACGAAGTAAGATTAAACCTCAATGTCCAATATTCGCGAAGCAGCAATATTCCTCGTTATGACAGACTTACACAGATAAAGAACGGCAAGCTCCGATATGCAGAATGGAATTATGGTCCACAGATAAGGTTACTTGTTACTCCGACACTTGTATATTCGCCTGCCAACAACAAATTATTCGATAATCTGAACATCCAGCCTTATTTTCAGAAGTCAAAACAAGAACGCATCAACAGAGCATTGAACAGCACCAAACGACTCACACAGACTGAAGATGTAACTATTGCCGGACTTAATGTTGATATTAATAAGGAATATGCCGGTGGCCTTACTCATTACGCAGGTGTAGAATACATCCTGAATGATGTTAAAAGTACTGCTGTGGCACTCAATATTAGCAACAACACCACAAGCCCGGAAGGTACACGTTATCCACCAGGCACCAATACGATGCAAGATGTGGGCATCTACAGCAAATGGACATACAAACTCAACAGAATGACCCTTGATGGAGGATTGCGATACCAGCACCGTTCATTATCAAGCAATGTAGGAGATGACACATTCTATCCTGTTTACATTCCTGATTTCAGCCAGAGCAATGGCACCTTGTCAGGCAATCTTGGTATCTCGTATGCTGTGACACCACACAACCACCTTAAGGCTGCATTATCAAGAGGATACAGAGCAGCCAATCTGGACGACCTTGGCAAAATATTTGATTCATCGCCGGGTAATGTTATTGTCCCTTCGGGAAATGTGAAACCGGAAACAGCCAACAGTGCTGAAATATCTTGGGTACACAGAGGTCCAAAATTTCAGTTTTACATCACTCCCTTCTTTACCTTCTTAAAAGATGCCATCGTCACCACACCAGGCACCTATAACGGTAAGGACTCTATCATTTATCAGGATGTACTAAGTCGTGTAGAACTAATAACCAATGCTGCTGAAGCAAAGGTATATGGCGTACAGGCCGGATTTGATCTTGCCATTACATCAAATTGGGCACTCAACTACAACTTGACCTACACTAAAGGCCGTTATACACCCATAGCGGACAATAAAGAAGTACCGATGGATCATATTCCGCCAATATTCGGCAAACTTGGAATTGCTTACGAAAATCAAAACCTTTTTGCCGGATTTGATGTTGTATTTAACGGAAAAAAGAAACTGGAAGATTATAGCCCGACAGGTGAAGACAACCTAAGCAGTGCTACACCCAACGGAATGCCAGCTTGGATAATAGGCAATCTGTATGCAGGATATAACTGGAAAAGTCTTGGCATAAGTGTAGGAGTAGATAATATTCTTGACACGCATTACAGGACATTTGCTTCAGGTATCAATGCTCCGGGACGTAACTTCAAAGTATCGCTCGGCTACAAATTTTAATAAAACTTTAAATTATGAATAAAAGAGATTTTCTGAAAAATTCGGTCCTTGCAGGCACCGGCATATTTGCTACCGCAATGGGTACCGGACATGCCCGAAGTTTTCTTGCTGATGATGTGCCTTATACCCCGGCATTAGGTGGCTACCATCTCGATCCGCTGCCCTATGCGTACAATGCCCTCGAGCCTTATATTGATGAAAAAACCATGAAACTCCATCATGATATTCACCATCAGGGTTATGTAACCGGGCTCAACAAAGCTACAGATGCTGTAGCGGCTGCTATTGCTGCCAATGATTATTCACTCATAAAGCATTGGGAACGCGAACTTGCATTTCATGGAGCAGGACATTTCTTGCATGCTATATTCTGGAGCATCATGGGGCCATCAGCAGGCAAGCGAAGTGCAGAACTAGATTCAGCTATTTCACGTGACTTCGGAAGTTTCGATAATTTTAAGAAATACTTCGTGGCATCGGCTACTGCAGTAGAAGGCAGCGGTTGGGGCATTCTCGCTTACGAACCAACAGCCGGCAAGCTCGTGGTTCTTCAGGCTGAAAAACACAGCAGCTTGTCACAATGGACAAGCATCCCACTACTTGTGGTTGACGTTTGGGAGCACGCCTATTATCTCAACTATCAAAACAAGCGCAAGGATTATGTGGAAGCTTTTTTCAATGTGATAAACTGGGAAGAAGTATCAAAACGATACGAACTTGCTATGTCGTAATCAGATTATCAATTATTCGCATAGAAAGCATTCAGGATTTAATTCTGGATGCTTTTTTTATGTATGTAAAGCGCATTCCAGGTTAAATAAGCGTTAAAAGACCTTAAGATCAACAAGACATCTTGCATGATACTTTATTTCCATGCATTTTTGTAAAAAAACATACTAATGAATAAGTTACTTTCTATTATTTTACTTTCTTTCTTAGCATTTAATGCGAATGCACAACAAACTACCACAGTTGAACATCCTGCCGCCAGCTTTCTTGCCAAACACAATATAAAAAACCAAACTTTGCTAATTGTAAAGCCCGAATCTAAAAAACAATTGCTAAAGGAAATAGGAACGACACCAAGAATCGAAGTATATAACAAAATGGGAGGAAAGCTAGATTATCCGTCACCTGAAGGTCACTTAATCAAATCGTTCTTTGACCCAAATGACAAAACATCCATACCAATGACTTCAGCTACACCTGCTACAACAGTCAGCAACGAAACCATCCTGAAGAGATTCATAAACTGTGTGATGCCGGATGGCAATAAGATACCTTCAGAACTCATCCAAAGCCCGGACACATACTATGTAACACTCATCTGGAAGAGTAGCACCAAGAAGCGCAATCTGGAAATATTAAAAAACTGGACAGAATATGCCAATGCTAATAAACAATTGAAGTTATTGCTTATTAATGTTGATTAAAGTTATTTCTCAAAGGAATATCTGTTCATCCGCACAATATTTAATTGATTGGCCGTTATTATTATTGGTAAATTTGCCTTTGCTTGTCATCTGTAAAAAGGTGTATGATAGCAAAAGATGATTAAAAGTATTTCAACAAACAATCACAACTTAACCAGAATGAGCAATCCTGTTTTTAGAAAATTTGATGGTAAAATATTACTGGTCTCTGATGATAAAGACTTACTTACTTCACTTGAATATACTGTGGCAGGTGAAGGCTATCAATACAACAAGGCGCAAGATGGCAAAGATGCTTTGCACAAGCTGAGGCAATTGATCCCTCAAGTATTGATCATTGACAATGGTATGCCTGACAAAGAAGAAAAAAGGCTTATTTCTCCCATAAAAAGATACAAAAAATATGCGGGTGTACAGATCATACGATTGTATGCAGAACAAGACATTGCTGCCAAATCAGACAAACCGGATGAATACAAACTGCCAAAGCCTGTAGATTATATACAGTTAAAACAATTGCTTGGAGAAATATTCGGATTCGTATAATAGTGAGCAAACAGATTAACCGGCATGCAGTATAAGGTCTTTTTCTAATTAAAGAATTACATAAAGTGTAGTTAATGGTTTATCTTCGTATCCGTAAGGTAGATTTCTTCAAAAGCAATACATGTATATTTAGCATTAACCATCATAAGAAAAATTAATTTACTTAAGAAATCAAACATTTTTAATAACAAAACAATTATCGTAAAATGTTCAGAATTATTCCTTTAGCATTGATATTTGTATTCAGTCTTTCTCTGACTTCGTGTGAAGCACAGGTAGAAGGAAATGCAAGTCAGACGCCAACCACAATAAAGCGTATCACCAATGTGGATGCAACAAATATCGCCGCTATGGCACTCCAAAAACTGATGGATGTAGATGATATTTCGAAATACGGTACAGCTTCAGGATCTGAGAATTACAATCAACCTGACGAATACATTTCCATTAACTTTCAGATAGCGGGTGCACCGAAATTTCTTGCTCATACAAAGATAGACGGCACATTGTTATACTTACAAAAACTACTAGCTGCAGAACCAGTCAAAACGCCTTCACTTAATGAAGACAGTGCTGCAAAAGTGGCATTTGATTTTGTCACCAACCGTTTTACATTCAAAAAAGACAGATTTCAGGCAACAAAAGTAGAACAGGAAAAGGTGAAAAAAGGTGTTGATGCATACTGGATCGTTACGCTTGACAATACAAGTCCGTCTCCTGGACCTAGTAAGGTACCCAAAACACTTATCATCAAACTTCATCCTAAAACACAGGAAGTTATGGTGATTGAGTTTAAGTATTAATACAAACAGAGATATTCAACAAAAACAAAGAGCGGGAACAATATTAACAATGTTACCGCTCTTACTTTTATTGGTTAAATAATCAGAATCCGATGAGCTGTACGCCAAAATTGAGCGGAAATAGTTCAGGTTGAGTGAGTCCGCCGGGCTGAGAAACATTTTTGAACAAAGGGACAAGAGAATAATTGGCATAAAATGTCACCGGTCCGTAACCTATCTGTCCTGTTAAACCGTAGCGAAAATTGTTCATGTTGAAATTTTCCTTGTCTAACTTTTCAATTCCTGCCCCTTTTAGTCTAACATTTGATGCGAGTTTGAAACCCGCAAAACCACCGGCACTCAGGTGAAAAGAATTCTTAAGCTTGTGCGGATTGCTTTCAAAGTTGAGCATAAGCGGTATGGTAAGGAAAGATGAATACATCCTGTTCTTTTCAAATTTAATGTCTTGGCCATTGACGTCCGTCAATTTTACGGGCAATATTGCTGGTGAGCCACTTGGGTTGCCTTCAGTAATGACATAGTCGTTTACCCAATTGTATCTGTAGAACTCAAAACTCAGTCCGGTAATAATATTAATATGGTGTCGTATTGCATTGATGCGCATCTTGAACAGGTGCAGGTTCCAGTTGCTTGATTTCCAAAGATTTTGCTCAAATGCTTCGTACGGATATTCGGCAGGTAGATTGGGGCTACCGTTGGCCGTGTAAGTACTTATACCATAATCCACCATTACCCAACGTATATTTACATCCTTTAGCTTTTTTGGCTCTTTGTTAATATGAGCATGTGGGTGTCCAGGTACATCGAGTGGTTCAGGAGCCTCAGGCATTTCTGGCATTTCTGGCATTTCTGGCATTTCTGGCATTTCTGGTGGTTCAGGTGGTTCAGGTGGTTCAGGCATTTCAATCGGCTCAGGTATATCTTCCGGTTCTGGTACAGGTTTATCTACTTTTGCCGGTGGTGATGGTTTTGAGTTAACGATGATCTGTACGGTATCAGTCTTTGACTTGATGATGACAGTATCGCGTTTCTGAGCATGTAACTGGATGGATACAAATACAGCTATAACCATAAGAAGGGATAATCGTTTCATATAGGTGATTGTTTAGAGTAATGTGATGAATGAGTTATAATGAGCTAAGATCTTGCTGCACCAAGGTAGGTACCAATGCCTCTGTCAGCTTCTCTTTAAGAAAAAAACCTTTTAGTTTGCCTGAAATCTGTTGTACTGAGTTCTCGGCTATTGCCTGTTTCACTTCACGCTTTACAGTTGTAAAACGCTCCGGGATCAAGCCTTTCAACATACGGATACTTTGACTTTGCGTTTTTTCCTGAAATACGACTGTGTAACCCGACTTAAAGAAAGGTGTTGACTCGGATGTGGTCATTACTACATTGGCAGGCGCATTTACAGGCAATGCAGCTATGACCGGATACTCGTGTGACTGAGTATTGTTCGCCAGTAATACAGCTTCGGCTTCATTGTTATTTTGCTTTTCCTTTGACAATGTGTTTGTTAACCTGGTTGTTGCATTTCCAACTAAAGTGCGTTGTACATTTTTTGCTTTTACAGATACTGACTTCGCAAATGGATCTTGTTTAACCACATTAGAAGGCAATTGGGCTATAGCTTGATGGCTTTCTTGAGTCTTCGGCAATGTATTTTCAGAAATGGATGCTCCACTTGATTGCACTGAAGGCTGAGCCTGATGAACGGTGTGTGCGACAACCGGACTATCAGATGCAATATTGCCTGAGTTAAGCCATAGTGCAAGACCTATAAGCAATGCTCCACCTGCTGCAACAGCATATTTCAAAATGAAAGGAAAATTCCTGATATGTAGGCGTTTGAGGGACGCTTTATTTTCGTACACAAGATTTTCATCAGGTGCCAGCCGGATTTCATTAAATGCCGAGATGGATTCTGCCATATCGGGATTCTGAAGTAAATAACGCTCGACAAGCGCCTTTTTTGAATCATTGAGCGTACCATCGAGGTAATCAACCAATAATTCTTCCATTTGAGGATCTGTTTTGTTGCTCATATTAAATTAAACTTTTCAGTCAATATCTGTTTCATTTTTGTACGTGCCCTGAAGATATAGACCTTTACTTGTGGCTCGGACAATTTTAGTATTTCACCAATTTCATCATAAGAATAACCTTCATAATCTCTTAGCAAAATGCAAGATTTTTGAATTTCCGGCAGCAGGTCAAGAGCTTTATTTAGCATTTCTTTTAGTTCAAAACTGGTATTGCCTTCGTAGTGTCCGCCATCTTCTATATCTGCTACCAGTTCGAGTTTTATTTTCCTTTTCGAGTCAATAAAACTCCGGTAAATTGTTGTAAAAAGCCATGATTTAACTTTTACAAATTCTACACTTTCGTAGTTGCGCCAGAGTTTTTCGAAGCTTACCTGTACAAGATCATCTGCATCTGATTTTGACTTTGTCATTTTGTATGCAAACCTGTAGATAGCATCTGCATATTCATCAACACTGATATTGTATTCTTGTACTGTCATCTCGCTTGTATGACGCCTCTATTGTGTAATTAGTTACAAGGCTATTGAAAAAAAAAAATTGCACATTAAAAATACTGCAGGATTCTGAGGATTCTGAGTATTTTGGCGTTCTGAACAAGAATTTTATGAAAAAGGAAAAAATTACTCCGGCAGATTTTGATAAAATAGAAATGCGCACAGGCACCATCCTCACTGCATCCGTATTCACCAAAGCCCACAAGCCAGCTTATATTCTGACAATAGACTTTGGCGAACTTGGTATATTGAAATCTTCTGCCCAAATATCTGATTTGTACAATGTTGATGATCTTCCCGGGCGACAGATAATAGCCGTTACCAATTTCCCGCCAAAACAAATTGCAGATATCATGAGCGAGTGCCTCGTATTGGGTGTAGTGAATGCTGACAACAAGGTCGTGTTACTCACACCCGACCGCCAGATACCAAACGGATTGCTGATATCCTGATAAAATAAAAAAGATGCTTCCGAAATCATATCCGGAAGCATCTTTGCTATTCATCCAAGAACAATCTTAGTTCTGAATGACCATTTTACCAAGTGCAGTTTCAATGTCGTCAGCGATTCGGTACATATAGACACCATTTGCAAAATTACTGACATCTATTTTTTCAATATTTTGACCTTCCTGAACGAACATTTTCTTTGAGTACATCATCTTGCCATCAATAGAAAGGATTTCGAGTTTGAGTTGTGTTGTCTTTTGAGAAAAAATGGTCAAATTAGCTTCCATACTTACCGGATTAGGATTGATTTCACCATAATAGCTCTTCGACCTCACTTCTGATGTAGAGACCTTGTAGCAGGTTTTTCCGTCTTCGGGTTCTACTTTAAGAATATAGCTACCCGGATACAATGAGGCATTTGGGAAAGTAAACGGCAGACTGATACCTAAGCCGGTACCAATAGTACCATTAATGATGAGTTCGTAATCACCTGTGGCAACTGAGGTAGGTACGGTACCATACAGCGCAACACAGCCTACTGTATTTTTCAGAAAAATACAGTTTGGCGGATTGCAGGAATAACTAATGCCAGCCGGAAGATTAGAAAAGGCACCTGTTGTAGCCAGCGACAGACTTTCAAGAGGAATATCGCCAAAGCCAGGAAAATTAATGGTATCCGGAACCACAACATTGAAGTTGAATTGATAAGGAAATGACTTGCAGGCACTTGTATTGATACCACCATCCGGATTCGTGGCAGGATCATAAGGAAGCGGATAAACACCTACTGCAGCACCATTATACTTTGGGTCAGGTGTACATTGGCCAAACTGTGCGTGTGCAAGAGCTACTGAAAACAAAAATGACAAAGCAAGTAATACTGATCTCATAAACTATATTTTTTGGTTAATTATTGAATCTGAACATAAATTTAATTAAAGTCTGTCATAGTTTCATAAAAAAGCATTAAAATTGTTTCAAATATTTTAAAACAGCTGATTAAACAAATACTTATGAAAAAATTTACATGGTTTTTCATACTCCTGCTATGGGTAATTTTGCCGGCGTATTCCGACGCTCAGACTTCAGGTATTTCGGGCAAAATAACGGATAGTGTTACAGGTGAAATGCTTGCCGATGCTACTATTCGTACTGCCAATGCCGGTACACAATCTGACGAAAAAGGTGAATATAAACTTAACCTCGCTCCGGGAAGCTACGATGTACAGTTTAGTTACATAGGTTTTGTTCAAAAGACCATCCGCATTACCATCAATGAAGGCGAATTGAAAAACCTCAATGTTAGTCTATATGAAAATGCGACAATATTACAAACAACCACTGTCACTGCGGGCAAATATGAAACTCCACTTGCTGAAGCAACAGTTTCGCTTGAAGTAATAAAACCTTCCCTTATTGAAAATACAGGCTCTACGACAATAGACAAAGTACTTGACAAGATACCAAGCATAAACATCATTGACGGCCAGGTAAATATACGTGGCGGATCGGGCTTTTCTTATGGTGCCGGTAGTAGAGTGCTTCTGCTGATTGATGATTTACCTGCCTTGCAGGCCGATGCTGGCTATACGCGATGGTCAGACGTACCGGTTGAAAATATCGAACAGGTAGAAGTATTAAAAGGTGCAGCTTCTGCCTTGTATGGCTCAGCTGCTATGAATGGCATCATAAATATACGTACCGGATATGCGCGTTCTGTCCCGGAAACTAAGGCAGCCATATATGCACGCACCGTTACGAGCCCTGCTGATGCCAGTAAAAAATGGTGGCACACACCACCTGTAGAATACGGCGCTCAGATACTTCACAAGCAGCGTTTCAACAAACTGGATGTAATCTTGGGCGGTTTCTACTCGGGAGGCGATCAGTTTATCAAAGATACTTATGACAGATATTTTAGAATTAATACCGGGCTCAGATACCGTATCAACAACAGACTCAGTATAGGTATTAATCTTTTACTCAATGACGGAGAGTCACAAAGCTATTTCCTATGGCAAAATAAGGATGCAGGCGCCTGGATAGGTGACACCAATACATTGAGCAACTCCAGAAAATTAAATTATTTCATTGATCCTTCCATTGTATATTTTGATAAATTTGGCAATAAGCACAAACTACTTGGCAGAATAAACAAAGCTGACAACCGCAATAATGCAAACCAGTCGAATTCGTCCAATACGTATTATGGCGAATATCAGGTACAAAGAGAATTCAGTAATCTTAAACTCATAACTACTGCCGGTATTACCGAAACATTCTCAAATATTGAAGCAGCATTATACAGCAACCAGAAATTTAGTATCGAAAATCGTGCTGTATATCTTCAACTGGACAAAAAATTCGGATCGCGCCTTAGCTTTTCTCTTGGTGGACGATATGAATTCAACAAAATAAATGTACCAAAGAATTTCCTGCGCGACTCATTTAACACGGAAGCAAAACCAGTATTCAGGTCAGGGCTTAACTATCAGCTTGGGCGGGCTACATACCTAAGAGCTTCATTTGGACAAGGTTACCGTTTTCCGACCATTGCTGAAAAATTCATCCGTACTTCGTTCAGCAATTTCCAGATATTCCCGAATGATACGCTTAGGTCAGAAACAGGTTGGAGTGCCGAGTTAGGCCTTAAGCAAGGCTTCAAAATCGATGACTGGTATGGCTTTGTTGACGTGGCAAGCTACTGGACAGAATACAAAGATATGATGGAATTCACCCTGGTAGCAGGTAGCGAAGGTATAGGATTCAGATCGCTCAACATTGGCAATACCATTATCAAAGGCTTCGACATTGGAGTGGCAGCACAGGGCAATCTTTTCGGGCTGAAAACCAGTCTATTCACCGGATACACCTATCTCGACCCAAAGTTTGTGCATTTTGGTGCGAAAGAGATGAATTCGTCCAGTAATAAAGAAGAAAACATTTTAAAATACAGATTTAAACATTCATTTAAGTTCGATGGTGAAACACACTATAAGAAATTTGCCCTTGGCGCATCTGTCATATATAACAGCGATATGAAGGCAATAGACAATGTATTTAATGCCTTTATTAAAGATGTGAAAAAATTCAGAGACGAACACAACAAAGGATTTACCATTGTAGATCTACGAGTATCTTACCAGGTCATCAATTCACTCAAATCGAGTTTCATTATCGGCAATGTTTTTAATACAGAATATTCGTGGAGACCCGGCAGACTTGAATCGATGCGCAATCTGACTCTGAGGCTTGATTATAACATTAACAAGAAAAGTTAAAGCCAATGTAGATTGAATTAACAGATAAATTTGCCCGGTTAACAGCAATATCGTACCTTTGTGTCCGATTTAATTAAACCTATTTTGTTTTTTGTTGTTTAAGGAAAAAATAGTATTTGAATGGCAATATTGATTACGGACGAATGTATTAATTGCGGCGCATGTGAGCCTGAATGTCCTAACAATGCAATATACGAAGGTGGTGTTCATTGGGCAATGATAGACGGCACTACCCTATCAGGCAGTTATATACTTGAAGATGGAAAAAGTATAGAAGTCACAGCCAAACAGGCACCAATATCAGACGAATATTACTATATAGTGCCTGACAAATGTACAGAATGTACCGGATTTCACGAAGAACCTCAATGTGCTGCCGTATGCCCGGTCGATTGTTGTGTACCTGACCCCGACCGCGTAGAGTCGAAAGAACAATTGCTGGCAAGGAAAGAAAGGCTTCACTTGAAGTAATTTTCATCATAAGTATTTATATTTGACCAAATAATTAAATGTATCATGGTCAGATTATTATTGTCAGTTGCATGTATATGTTCATGCTTTATCAGCCGGGCACAAATAATAGAAATGGGTCCGGACAAATTGTACAAAACACTGCAAAGTGCCTGCCAGGCTGTAACACCGGGTGACACCATACTTATATTCTCAGGCACTTACAACAATGGTGATTATATTTCAAATCTGAAAGGAACTCCTAATGCCTGGATCAGTATAAAAGCTGCTCCGGGACAAACTGTTCATTTTACAGGTGGCACACAGGCTTTTCAGTTATCAGATCCGGAGTACGTTATTATTTCCGGACTCAATTTTTCTGGACAATCGGGCAACGGTGTAAATATTGATGATGCGGGCACGTTTGATACTCCTGCAAAATATATAGTTTTTGAGAATTGCCACTGGTACAAGCTAAATGCTTCCGGCAACAGCGATCAGCTCAAAATGTCGGGAGTAGAAAACTTCGTTATACGCAATTGTACGTTCAATGATGGCTCGGCAGATGGCTCAATGGTGGACATGGTAGGTTGTCATGATGGTCTGTTTGAAAATAATGTTTTCACCAATGGTGGTTCTAATTGTATTCAGACGAAAGGTGGTTCGAGCAATATAACCATCATCCGCAATCGCTTTTCCGACGGTGGTCAACGTGCCATCAACATCGGTGGCTCTACTGATCCGCAATTCTTCAGACCACAGGGTGCCAACACCGAAGCTTCCGATATCTTCATTTATTCAAATATATTCGAAGGTGCCAATGCAGCACTTGCCTTTGTTGGAGCTGTCAACTGTAAGGCTATAAACAATACCATCATCAACCCGACTTCTTGGGCAGTGCGTATCCTGCAGGAAAATACGAATGCTGGTATGCTTCTTTGCAGCAATAATACTATTCGAAACAATATATTTGTATTTAGTGAAACCGGAAAACCGGCATTCAATATAGGCAGTAACACGCAACCTGCAAGCTTCATTTGTTCGAACAACCTTTGGTATAATCCCGACAACCTTAACTGGAGCGGCCCAAATACTCCGGTTGCAGAACCTGGCATCATTCTCAACCAAGATCCTGTGTTCGACGACAGTTTGTATCATATTTCCGAAAATTCTCCCGCCAAAGGCAATGGTTATCCAACAGGTGAACCTCTTAAGGACTTTTTTAACATCGCTTTCAAAAATCCACCATCCATCGGTGCCGCAGAATATAGTATAAAGACTTCAACAGAAACAGCATTTCATCCTCGTAATGTAGAGATCTGGCCAAATCCGTTTACAAATAAAATCTATGTAAAGTGTTATACTTCCACATCTGATCGAATATTGATACTCAATATACACGGAAAGGTCGTTGCAGAAGTAAAGGCAGGTGAAATGGCAGAAATTGATGCATCTCAATGGCCTGTTGGAATATATTTTATCCAAAACGGACATTTTACTCAAAAAATAATCAAGCAATAAGTGAAGACGCTTATCAGAATTGGATACGATGACTAAGCGGTGCGGTTTTACTAAAACCACGTGTATAGCTAATACCGACTGCCGGACCGGTGACTGTATGTTCGAAGTATGGATGAAAACTCAAGTCATCGCTCACATCAAAACTCTTAAGATGTGCTGCAGTATATGCCTCAATAGCCTGTAATGCATACAGAACTCCCAAACCAAGACAGCTGAGCTCGAAGTTAGACCTGTAATAATCTCTTGCCGCCCTAAGTGAAGCTTCATTCGGATTGAGATGTGAAAATTCGTTTGGTTTTCCTTCCAAAAACAAATCTCGGGCCTTGTCGTATCTCCGGTACTCCTTATAATTTTGTTGGACAAGGTATCCAACACCACCCAAAGCACCGTACACGAGAGGGAGCTTCCACCAGTCGCGGTTGTAGATCTGTCCTGCCCCCGGTATTATCAGAGAATAAACAAGTGCCTTTGTAGGTTTTGGTTGGAATTTTCCTTTAGGAATATTGAGTTGTACGGTATCTTTAGATATGATACGCACCTGCTTATCTGCAAGTGTATCCTGTGCATTGCCCGAAAAGGGCATCCAAACCATGAAACATATAAGAACCAGGAATCTAAGCATCTGTCTTAATTATCCGGGAAAATTAGTTTTGAACAATTTGATAGAAATAGCAAGCAGTATCACACCGAATACCTTTCGGATAATGTTGGTGCCACCTTCTCCCAATTGCCTCTGCAACCATCCACTTATACGTAGTGTAAAGAAAATAAAAACTAGGTTCAATACAATACCGATGACAATATTGATGACTTCGAAAGTAGTCTTAATAGAAATAAGGGTAGTCATTGTACCGGCTCCTGCTATAAGCGGAAAAGCCAGGGGCACTACCGAAGGCTTATCATTCATCCCGGTATCTTTGAACAATACAATACCAAGTATCATTTCTATACCTATCAAAAAAAGTACAATGGCACCTGCCAGTGCAAATGATTGTACATCCAGACTCAACAAACTCAGTATTCCTTCTCCTGCAAACAAGAATCCGATCATGATGCTACCTGAGACCAATGTAACCTTCAGTGGCTCGATTTGTTTGCCATCTGCTTTTAGCTTGATGATGATGGGCAATGCGCCGAGTATGTCTATAACTGAGAACAATATCAGTGAAACCGAAAAAATCTGCTTCAGATCCATATATTATTTTTCAAGAATATCCAGAATACGGTTTAGGTCTTCAGTGTTTACAAAATGTATGGTAATATTTCCCTTGCCTTGAGCTGTCTGGCGTATATCTACCTTGGTTTCCAGCGTTTTTGAAAGTTCGTTCTGAACTCTTCTCAAGTCGTAGTCCGCTTCTGCTGGCTTTTTCCGCACTTTCTCTTTCGGAGTCTGATAATCACGTATGAGTGATTCGGTTTCTCTAACCGACATGCCCTTGTTGCGAACCTGATTGTACAAGAAAATCATTTTGACCGGATCTTCTATACCTGCGAGTGCCCGTGCGTGTCCCATACTCAGCTCTTGTGTCTTAAGTGCTGACTGAATTTCGGGTGGCAATTTGATGAGTCTGAGGAAATTGGTGACTGTGCTTCTGTCCTTGGCCACCCGGGTTGCCAGCGCTTCGTGTGTCAGGTTGCATTCATCGAGCAGGCGTTGGTAAGTAAAAGCAACTTCCAGCGGATTGAGGTCTTTTCGCTGAATGTTTTCAACGAGGGCCATCTCCAGAATTTCCTGATCATTGGCTATCCTTATGTAGGCAGGTATTTCCTTCAGTCCCGCCATTTTTGATGCCCTGAATCTTCTCTCACCTGAAATAATCTGGAATTTGTCACCGGGCATACGGCGTACCGTTACCGGTTGGATGAGGCCATGCACCTTGAGCGACTCTGACAATTCATTCAAAGCCACCGGATCAAAATCTGTACGTGGCTGATTAGGGTTAGGCTCAATAGAATCAACCGGCAGACTTGCGATGGTATGCGTAAGGTCTTTTACGAGCTCAACCGGATTTTCAGCCTCTTGTGTCTCGATATTTGCCAGTAATGCTCTTATTCCTTTGCCTAATTCTTTCTTTTTACTACTCATGCTTATTTATTCTTACTATCTGTTTAAAACGTCTTTTAAATGTATGAACGTTTGTCAAGATCAGACTTTTTGCTTTTTTTTCTTAATAATATTGAGGTCATCATTATATTCAAGGAATTCCTTTGCCAGTTTGAGGAAGCTACTGGCACCTTTACATGTAGCATCATACAGTATTACCGGCTGGTGCATACTTGGTGCTTCGCCAATCCTTGCATTGCGGTGAATGATGGTGTCAAATACACGATCCGAACTGTGGCGTTTTACCTCATTCATCACAATATTAGCGAGGCGCAGTCGCTTGTCATACATCGAAAGAACGATACCTTCCATCTGTAATGCAGGGTTAAGATACTGTCTTACCATATTGATGGTATTCTTCAGTTTGCTAAGCCCTTCGAATGCAAATATCTCGCACTGTACCGGTACGAGAACCGAATCGGCAGCTGTAAGTGCATTGACAGTTATGATACCGAGTGAAGGAAGGCAGTCAATGATAACATAATCATAGTTATACCTTACCTGTTCAAGTATTCCTTTCAGTATAAATTCGCGTTTGGTCATTTCTGCCATTTCGAGCTCAGCACCTACAAGATCTATGGAAGAAGGTAATACATCCAGATTGGGTGTTTCGGTCTGCTTGATTGCCAGGCGAGGGTCTGCCCCATCTACCAGACATTCGTACAGCGTTACTTCATCATCATGAATGGTTAGTCCTGTGCCGGAGGTAGCATTTGCCTGAGGGTCTGCATCTATGAGCAAAACCTTCTTTTCCATAATGGCAAGGCTTGCAGCCAGATTGATGCTTGTCGTTGTTTTGCCTACACCTCCCTTCTGGTTGGCAATGGCTACTATTTTTCCTTTACGATTCATGATTAATTTCTATGGATTTTCCGGGTGCTAATAATATTAGTTGCTTGTTTTCATTTTTAAATGCTTCTACGGCTTTTGTATGATCCATTTTTATTACCGGAAAGGTATCATAATGGCTGCCTACAATGCGGTCGCATTGCAGAAAATCACTTGCTATAATGGCATCTTCATAACCCATTGTATAGTTGTCGCCTACCGGCAATATTGCAAAATCAAGTGGCGGACACGTCAACGGTATCAGTTGCATATCCAGCGTAAGTGCCGTATCAGCTGCGAAGTAAAAACACACCTCGTCATTCCAAACTACAAAACCACCTGCTACTCCACCATATTTTCCGTCAGAAAAACTACTGGAATGTACTGCATTGACCATTTTTACAACACCAAAATCAAATTCAAACTTCCCTCCTATATTCATTCCATGCGATTCGATGCCTAATGCCTTGTAATGCTCAGCCAACTCATAAACACCAACTACCTTAGCACCGGTTCGCTTGGCTATTCTCTCTACATCATAACTGTGGTCGGCATGCGCATGCGACAATAAAATGTAGTCAGCTTCTATTGTTTCAGCATCCATTATACCTTTTGAAAGCTCATTGCCCGAAAAAAACGGATCGATGAGTATGCTTTTTCCGGCAGTCAATATCTGAAAGGCTGAATGTCCGTAATGTACTAATTTCATGTAAATTTATTTTTCAGTCTGCAAAATTACGCTATTTGCAGATATTAACCATCTAACTACGTACTTTTACATTTAAATAACATAAAGCCAGACAATAGAGACAGAATGATTTCAGTATTTTCAGCATCAAACAGAGCCGACAACAAAACATTTCCATTTGCTTCAGCTTATTACAACATACTTCGAGAACTTACGAACGACAAGGTGCAACTGCTTGATTTCCGGCAATTGCCTTCCGAATTCCTTCACGATATGATGTATGACTCCGAAAACCAGTCGCCCATCATCAAGGATATCCACAATCAATATCTGGCTTCAACCAACAAATGGGTTTTCTTCATTCCTGAATACAACGGTTCGTTTCCTGGTATCCTCAAACTGTTTATTGATGCCTGTTCTGTCAATAATCTCAAAGACTCATTCTATGGCAAAAAAGCCGCATTCGTAGGCATCGCTGATGGCAGGTCGGGTAATGTGAAAGGCATGGATCACTTCACAAGCGTCATGAACCACATTGGTACGGTCGTTTACCCATACAAATTACCGGTTTCGCAGATAAGCAAGCTCATGGATGCCGAACTGAATATTACCGACCAAATGACTCTCTCACTCTTCGAACGACACGCTAAAGCTTTCCTCGAATTTTAACCCGTTTTTGATGGTGAAACAATTATCTGTACTTTCACTTTTGATCTTGTTATTGCTCATTTCATGTCGCAATGATAAAGACAATGCAATAGCACTCAAAGTATTCAAATACAACCAACCCAACAATGTTACATCTCTCGATCCGGCATTTGCCAGAAGCCAGACCAACATCTGGGCTGTAGATCATTTATACAACGGACTCGTACAGCTTGACGACAGCCTTAGGGTGGTTCCTTGTATTGCCAAATCATGGCATATATCGGATGACGGCCGCACATACGAATTCCTCCTGCGCAATGATGTCCGGTTTCACAAAAACAAATGCTTTGGCGAAATCGGCACACGACAAGTCACTGCAGAGGACTTCGAATACAGTCTTCGAAGACTGCTTGACCCAGAAGTGCAGTCCCCGGGTTCATGGGTATTCAAAGGTAAAGTGGACAGTATCAGGCCATTTGAAGCTATTAATGACAGTATTTTCCGCATCTACCTTACATCGCCCTTCAAACCTATGCTCAATATGCTTACTATGCAATATTGCTGCGTAGTACCCAAAGAGGCAGTAAACTATTATGGGGCCGACTTCCGACGCAATCCGGTTGGTACTGGTGCCTTCCTTTTCAAACGATGGATCGAAAACCAAACACTGTTCCTAAACCGCAATCCGCATTATTTCGAATCGGTAAACGGCCAAAGACTTCCCTATCTCGAAGGTGTAAGGGTCGATTTCATATCTGACCGCAAAACAGCATTTCTCAAATTCATGAAAGGAAATATCGATTTTTTCTCCGGCATCGAATCTTCCTTTGCCAACGCCTTGCTCACTCCGGACGGAAATTTACAAAAAAATATTCAAGACAAAATAAACTTTATCAAAAACCCTTACCTGAATACCGAATTCATCGGCATTAATTATACCATTCTGCCCGACAATCATCCCCTGCGCAACAAATATTTCCGCCAGGCGCTCAACTACAGTATCAATCGCCGTCAGATGCTCCAACTTCTTCGCAATAACATAGGCAAACCTGCTGAATCCGGCATCCTTCCTCATGGCTTGCCAAACTACAATGATGACACGCCCGGCCGATACAGCTACGATATAAGTAAAGCCGCCGAACTGCTCACTAAAGCAGGCTACCCGAATGGAAAAGGCTTGCCACAACTCACGCTGCACTGCAACAAAGACTACCTCGATATCTGCACATTTCTCAGCAGACAGTGGCAGCAGGCAGGCATACCGGTAACAATTGAGCCGGTAGAGTCGGCAACACTCCGCGAAATGATGCGCAACGGCAAAACCGCTTTCTTCCGTGCTTCATGGATAGGTGACTACCCCGATGAAGAAAATTATTTTAGTATTTTTTACTCAAAAAACGACGCACCGCCCAACTACACCCGATTTAACAACAAATCATACGACCAACTCTATACACAGTTACTCACACTTACCGATGAGAGGCAAATACGCAATACTTGTAACCGTATGAACCAGATTATACTCGAAGAAGCTCCGGTAGTCCTGCTTTTCTATGATGAGACAGCACAGTTTGTTCAAAAAAACATATCTGGCCTCCGGTCCGACATTATGAACATACTCTCTGTCAAAAAGATAAGAAAAACAACCCGCTGACATCACTTCTTGGCATTCAACTTTGCATAGAATTGCTCCATCTTCGCAAACAACTCATCGGGTTTTTCAAGAAAAGGAAAATGACCACATTCTTGCAATATTACAAGCTCCGATTTTTTCAGTTTTTCGTGCATCCACTCAGCATTCTCTACAGGCATCGGATCATAACTACCGTGAAATATAAGTACCGGCACTTTAATTTTCTTCAATAAAGGAAAGAAATCATAGTCCTTCAGGTCAGGAGACAAAAAACCAATCAGATACTGCTGTTGCCGGTAAGCTTCATTAAAGTAAAAATCGAGCTTATATACCTTCTTCTGTATAAACACCGACGACTTGAACACCGACCTGTAAAAACGCTTTAACTCGTTTGGATCACCACTCTTGAATTCATTCGAACGCGCTATCTTTACCTGATTGGCACGTTCTTCATCCGACAGGCTACTTTTCTGGTTTTCGAGCATCACATCGCGAAAATGTGCAGACAATGGCATACAGTCCCACAACACGACCGACTTCACCCGTTTCGGATACCTGGCAGCATACAAACTCACCAGCAGACCTCCCCACGAATGGCCTACTATATTGAGTTTTTTGATACCGAAATGCTTGCGCAGTCCTTCGATATCCTCTACAAAATTATGCAGCCTCATGCCTGCACTGTCCAATATGATGCTCGACCTGCCCGATGCCCGTTGGTCGTACAGGATGAGCATGTGTTTGTCGGCCAGCGGTAGTACATGTGGCAACAAATAATCGTGACTAAGCCCCGGGCCTCCATTTATCAACAACAATGGCTCGCCCTGCCCCACCGTCTTTACGTAAAGTTGTGTTCCATTGATGGCAACTGTATCTTCATGGAATGCTTGAGGCGTCTGTGCAGAAGCCAACATTGCCACTCCAAGACTAAAAAACAACGACAAAAGGAACTTTATTTTCATTCCGTGCATTTGAATACTAATGTAATGATAATATAGATATCTTTACAGTCCAAAATGTTTTACAATATTTAAACAAATAATAACACAATCCATGTTGTCAGGTCTCCGGTCATTCTTTTCTGCTCCTGTTAACTTACTACTCGCAAGCATACTGGTACTCATACTCAGTATGGCTTGCCGGCACTCTGCACAGACCGACCGTCATACCCGGCAACACCACACCGACCAAACTGCCAAGCAAGCCATACCAACCGAAAACAAAAGCTCAGAACTTAAAAAATCTGCATCTCGTAGCCCAAAAATACCTCCTGAAGCATACGATGTGGCTGCCTACGCCCTCGCTCACCAAGGCGAAACCATGCCCGGCTACAAAGGCAACACACCATTCAGAAACCGCGAAAAAATACTACCCATCAAAAATGCACAAGGCAAAAAACTCAGTTACAAAGAATACGACATCTATCCGCTACAGCAAGGTAAAAGACGGGGCGCCAGACGTGTAGTCATTGATTCTGACGGCAATGCCTATTACACAAAAGACCATTACAGAACCTTCCAAATCATGCAAAAATGAACCAAAGCGGCATATACCATTCACTCAAGGAGATTACACTCGACGACAGACACATCATCTTCAAGCTCCGCACCGGCCGGATGCTCAATTATAGCATGCTCTACGCATACCTCAAGCGAAAACTCCGCCTCCCTTCGTATTTCGGCAACAACCTCGATGCACTCTACGACTGCCTCACCGACCTGTCGTGGTTAGGCGATACCCGCCAGATCATCCTCGAGTTCGACCAAACTGCCCGCTTACTTAGTGAAGAGCCCAAAAACCGTGCAGCTGCATTCACCGAGCTACTTCGCGATGTAGCACAAGAAAAATCAGAGACCAAAACCGAATTTATTGTTATATTCAATGAATAATTCCCGTTTTTTTTCTTTGATTTCACAGAAAATGATACATTCGCACATCAATTGACTTTCATGGACGGCGATATTAAGTTTATAGGCATCACAGGCGGCAGTGGCAGCGGCAAGACTACCTTCCTCCGCGAACTACGAAGGAAATTCAAACCCGAACAAGTCTGCATCGTCTCACAAGATGACTACTACCGCGCACGCAACGAACAAATAACTGACGATCAGGGATTTAAGAACTTCGATATTCCTTATTCTATTGACCACGAAGCA
>JAIBCG010000028.1 GCA_019694295.1 Saprospiraceae bacterium | reverse complement strand
TTGGACGAAGCTGATATTCTGTTTTCACTGATTGAAAAATTCTGTTCTCCGAAAGTGGAATTACACCCCGACAAGTTGCCACCCTTGGCAATGGGTTATGTGTATGAAGATTTGGTAAGACGATTTAACGAAGAAAACAACGAAGAAGCAGGAGAACACTTTACGCCAAGGGAAATCATTGATTTGATGACGCACCTTGTTTTCTTGCCGGTGAAGGACAAAATCAAGCAAGGCACGTATTTGATTTACGACCCTTGTGTGGGTAGCGGTGGAATGCTCACCATTGCCAAAAACTTTTTGCTCAATCCTGATGGACTGATTAAAAGCAACGCCACCATTCATTTATACGGACAGGAAAGCACGCCTTTCATTTATGCGACTTGCAAAAGCGATATGCTGATAAAAGGCGAAGACCCCGACAAAATTGCTTATGGCAGCACATTGAGTGCTTATGGATTTGACAAGGATCTAAAGTTTGACTTCATGCTTACCAATCCGCCTTATGGAAAGACCTGGGCACCTGATAAAAAGGCATTAGGCGTTGGACCAAAAGGTGCCATCACCGACAAACGCTTTATGCTGAAAGGCAGCTATAAAGAAGAAGCCGTTACCAGCCGTGTGAATGACGGACAGTTGATGTTTGTATTGCACATGCTGAGTAAAATGAAAGACACCGAACTCGGCAGCCGTATTGCATCTGTTCACAATGGTTCGGCTTTGTTTACAGGTGATGCAGGACAAGGAGAAAGCGAAATACGCAAATACATCATTGAAAACGATTATTTGGAAGCCATCATTGCCTTGCCTAATGATATGTTTTACAACACGGGCATTCCGACTTACATTTTCTTAATTACTAACAGAAAGAGCAAACATCGTAAGGGCAAAGTGCAACTGATAAACGCCACTACCGAAGATTTTTACAGCAAAATGCGGAAGTCACTTGGTAAAAAACGAGTAGAATTTTTGCCGGAACACATTGACAAAATCTACTACTCCATGAAACAAGCCATTGAGGAAAATTTCATTTTAGATGTATTGCAGAATTACACCACTTACCAAAGCTATTACGCTTTGCTAAAGAAAATTGAAGACGACCCTGCTTATGATAAAAACAAGGCACAGAAAAAACTGAAAATATTTGTAGAAAGCCATTCACACGCCATTGCCAAGAAAGCGGCTTTAATAATTGACCATTTTATGGACAATGTAATCCGTAAAGCTAAAATCAACGGATTGGCAAAAGCAATGGTGGTAACCAGCAGTCGCAGAAATGCAGTGAAATACAAAAAGGCATTTGACAAATATTTAGCAGACACAGGAAACCCTTACAAAGCAATTGTAGCATTTTCGGGAGAAATTGACGGACAAACCGAAGCGGTATTAAATCACTTTTCAAGTGCTGCAATACCTGATGAGTTTAAGAAATCGGAATACCGTTTTTTGATAGTAGCAAACAAATACCAAACAGGATTTGACCAACCTCTTTTGCATACCATGTATGTTGACAAGAAACTTGGCGGTGTTAATGCAGTTCAAACGCTTTCAAGATTGAACAGAACAACAGCAGGAAAGAAAGACACTTTTGTGTTGGACTTTGCCAATGATGCAGATGAAATAAAGAAATCATTTGACCCATTTTTTGAAACTACCATTTTAGGCGAAGCAACAGACCCGAACAAACTGTTTGACTTACAAAGTTCTTTGGATGCTTTTCAGGTTTACACTCCCGAACAAGTTCAGGAGTTTTCGCAAAAAATGGTTACAAATGTTCCTGTTGACCAATTGCACAGCATTTTAGATGCAGCAGCCGAAGTATTCAGAACTTCATTGACAGAAGAACAACAAGACGACTTTAGAGCAAAATGCAAGACCTATGTTAGCTTGTATGTTTTCCTTGCTCAAATTGTTCCGTTTGTAAATCCATACTTGGAAAGACTTTACTTGTTCTTAAATCACTTGCAAAACAAATTGGGCAAACAACGTGATGAAGATTTGGCACAAGGCATTTTGGACAATATCGACATGGACAGCTATCGACTGCAAAAGGAAGGAGAATTTAATATTCAGTTGCAACAAGGTGACGAACTAAAACCTATTCCGACAGACATGAGAGGCGGAGCAGCCGAACCAGAAATGGAATATTTATCCAATATCGTAAAAGCATTTAATGACCGCTTCGGGACACAATTCACCAATGAGGACAAGGTTAAAAAAATGACTGAGGATTTAATGGCTGATGTTGCACAAGATGCTGAGTTTGCAAATGCTTTCAGACATTCAGACGAGCAAAACGCCAAAATCACTTTTGAAGAAGTATTAAAACGAAAACTGATTGACCACATTGAAACCAACTTTGAAGTATTTAAAGAGTTCAACGACAACAAAGAATTTCGCGACTTCTTCGCAGGGACAATGTTTAAAATAATGCAGAAAGACTTTTTAAGATTTAACGCAACGAAATAATGCCAACGCTACAGTCACACACATACTACATTCGAACAATGTCACCCGCAGACCAAAAATGCGGTAAGAGTGTGCCTGTTCCAACGCTTGAAGAATTTCAAAATATTTTTTCCTCCGCTTCTAAAAAATTAAAACACCCGACACACAAACCAACTCGACAAAGGCACGGAAACTCAATGATGACAATGGTTTGGAAGGATGTTCGAGAAGAGTACCATTGGCTCTAACAAGCGGTTTGAACGCTCGGCGGGTAAAGTACTTTGATTGAACTTTTTCGGTAAGAAAAATGTATTATTTTCATATCAACATTTATCGGTAAAAATCTGCCTTGTGTCAAGCCGCCAAAACGGTTAAAATAACACGTTAAATGCAAAGGAATAACGGTAATATTCCCCAAAATCATAGTATCTTTGCGCCTCATTTTAAATAACCATATACATGTCCACTACCCAGGCATCGGTAATAAAATTTGACCGAAACGGATTTTCGGAAGAAAAGCTGTTGCAACTCTACAGAAATATTCTGTTGCCACGTATGATTGAAGAAAAAATGCTCAAACTGCTTCGTCAAGGTAAGGTGAGCAAATGGTTTTCAGGCATAGGGCAGGAGGCAATAGCAGTCGGTGTCACTACGGCCATGGATACCGATGAACTGATATTCCCAATGCACCGCAATCTAGGAGTATTTACTACACGCAATATGCCACTTGACCAGTTGTTCGCGCAGTGGCAAGGAAAAATGTCAGGTTTTTCAAAGGGTAGAGAGCGGTCTTTCCATTTTGGCTCACTCGAGTATGGTATTGTAGGAATGATATCGCACCTTGGCCCGCAGTTGTCACTTGCAGCTGGAGTAGCACTTGCCCATAAACTGAATGGCGAGCAGAAAATATCGCTTGCATTTACTGGTGAAGGCGGTACGAGTGAAGGCGAATTCCATGAAGCCCTTAATACTGCTGCTGTGTGGAAACTACCGGTTATTTTCCTGATCGAAAACAACGGCTATGGTCTGTCAACGCCTACAAGCGAGCAATATGTATGCGAGAATCTGGCAGATCGTGGTATAGGCTACGGCATGAAATCACTCATCATTGACGGCAATAACATCTTGGAAGTTTATAAAACCATCGCTGAACTTTCCGAGTTGATGAAAAAAGATCCTCAACCGGTGTTGCTTGAGTGCAAGACATTCCGCATGCGAGGACATGAAGAAGCCTCTGGTACCAAATACGTACCACAGGAACTGATGGATCATTGGGCTGTGAAGGATCCTGTTAGCAATTACGAACAGTTTTTGCTTGATGAAGAAATTATCTCAGAAGAAGAAATATTGAGCATTCGCAAAGAATACAAGGAGCTGATAGAAGAAAATCTGGCCATTGCTGATGCAGAACCACCGGTGGCCTCTAGCTACGAAAAAGAACTTGTCGATGTATATGCAGCTTTTGATTTTCATGAAATAAGCCCCGACCATACAAAGGGACGCGAACTGAGGTTTATTGAAGCTATTACCGAAGGTCTTAACCTTGCCATGCAAAAATTTCCTCAACTCATACTCATGGGCCAAGATATTGCAGAATATGGCGGTGCTTTTAAAGTAACTGAAGGATTCGTAAAACAATACGGTAATGATAGAGTGCGCAATACAACGCTTTGCGAAAGTGCCATCATTGGTATAGCTTTGGGGCTTAGCCTTAAACAGAGGAAATCAATGGTAGAAATGCAGTTTGCAGATTTTGTAACCTGTGGCTTCAACCAGATAGTTAATAATCTTGCCAAAATCCATTATCGTTGGGGTGCAAATGCAGATGTTGTAGTGCGTATGCCTACCGGTGCAGGCGTGGGTGCCGGGCCTTTCCATTCGCAGAGCAATGAGGCATGGTTTGCTCATACTCCGGGTCTTAAGGTGGTTTACCCGTCGAACCCGGCTGATGCCAAAGGACTGCTCCTTTCATCATTTGAAGATCCGAATCCGGTTATTTTCTTTGAACATAAAGGCCTGTATCGCAGTCTTAGTGGCATGGTGCCCGAAGGTTATTATACTACACCAATAGGCAAGGCTGCATCTGCCCGACAAGGAACACAGGCTACGATTATAACTTACGGGATGGGCGTGCACTGGGCATTGCATACAGCAGAAGAGATGGGCGTAGATGTCGAAATCATCGATCTTCGTACCTTGCTGCCGATTGATTTTGATACTATTGCCGACAGTGTCATTAAAACAAACCGAGTCATTATCCTTCATGAGGATACGATGTTTGGTGGTATTGGTGGTGAGATTTCAGCTTGGATTAATGAGAACTTATTCAAGCATCTCGATGCACCGGTTATGCGCTGTGCTTCACTTGATACACCTGTTCCATTTGCCATTGAGCTGGAAAAAATGTTCCTACCGACAGAAAGATTTAAAGAAAAATTGCAAGAATTGCTCAATTATTAAACCAGGAGGAAAAAATTTAAATTTTAATAAAAAACAATGCGAAACCCAAAATTGGAATAATTTCGCAAGCAAAAACACAAAATATGCAATACGAATTTGATAAACTCATAGCATTGACCGGTCAGCAAAGTCTTTTTCACATGATCGCCAATCGTGGTAATGGCCTGATTCTTGAAGATATCGGTACTAAGAGAAGGCAGTTTTATTCCGCAAGGCAAAATCAGTTTACACCGATGGCATCTATCGGTATTTATACAGATGACGACTCTATCGAGCTCAAGGAAGTGTTTATAAGAATGCGAAATTCGGAAGAACAGTTGCCCGAAAATTTGAATGAAGCATCTGCCTTGGTGTCTTATTTTGAGAAAATTATGCCTGAGTATGACCGCGACAGGGTAAAAATCAATGACATGAAGAAAGTGATTAAATGGTTTAGTTTTCTTAAAAACCATGAATTGCTCTCAGTACTAGACAAAAAGGAAGAAACCGAAAAATAAAACAATAACGAATGTACAAAGGGAAAAAGGTAATAGTTGTATTGCCTGCCTACAATGCAGCACTTACACTCGAAAAAACTTACCAGGAAATACCCCGCGATCTGGTGGATGAGGTCATCTTGTGCGATGACGCAAGTAAGGATAATACAGTTGATGTTGCAAGGAATATTGGTATTCCACATATACTGATGCACGAATCGAACAAAGGCTATGGCGGTAACCAGAAAAGCCTCTACAGAAAAGCACTCGAACTGAAAGGCGATATCGTCATCATGTTGCATCCCGATTATCAGTACACACCCAAGCTCATTCCGTCAATGGTCAACATCATCGGGGAGGAACTTTATCCGGTAGTACTTGGTTCGAGAATACTCGGGAAAGGGGCACTGGCAGGTGGTATGCCCATGTACAAATATATTGCCAACCGACTTTTGACAATGACGCAGAATTTTCTCGTCGGTTACAAGTTGTCAGAATATCATACTGGTTTCCGTTCATTTAATCGTCAAGTACTCGAGACTATTCCTTTTGAAGAAAATTCTGATGATTTTGTTTTTGATAATGAAATGCTCAGCCAGGTGATATATGCGGGTTTCCATATTGGAGAGGTTACCTGTCCTACCAAATATTTTAAGGAGGCAAGTTCTATCAATTTGCAGAGGAGCATTAAGTACGGTTTGGGTGTACTTCGTGTGTCATTTGGGCACTTGTTTCAGAAATGGGGTTTGGCCAGATTAAAAAGATACCAACTTAACCGCTAAGGTTTTTCTTGAAGGTTTATGGCTTTCTTAATGAAAAATATTGTAGCCAAACATAGCGTATAAATCAGTGTAGCTGTCATAAGTTTACATTATAGTTGCTAAATTAACAGTTATTCTTCATATCAAAGTTTTTTTTCAAATATTTTTTACCATTTATGGATGAATTTCTGTTAAATGCCGGAAAAAGGGATGAATTGAAGAATTTTTTGGACTTTTATGTTGAAAAATTTAACCAACCTAACTTCATAGATAACGACCCGATTTCTGTTCCTCATTCCTTTACATTGCCTCAGGATATTGAAATAATGGCATTTTGGACATCTATGCTTGCATGGGGTAACAGAAAGTCCATCATCCGAAGTGCACTCAGGCTTGCAGAGTTAATGGATGGTGCACCTTATGAATTCATTGTTCATCATAAGGAATTGGATAGAACAAGATTTATAAAATTTGCCCACCGCACGTTCAATGATACAGATGCTATATATTTTATTGAGTTCTTTCAGCAATATTACCTTCAGCATCCGTCACTTGAAGATGCATTTGCAAGGTTTTTGACACCTCAAGATACAGATACAGCCAAGGCAATAGCAGGATTCCACAAGCTGTTTTTTGATAACGCTTACGCTCCTAATAGGACACGTAAGCACATTGCTACGCCGGAAAGGAAAAGTACATGCAAGCGAATGAATATGTTCTTACGATGGATGGTTAGAAATGATGGGAAAGGTGTTGATTTTGGTTTATGGAAAAAAATATCACCCTCCCAATTGCTCATGCCGCTTGATGTTCATGTCGATAAGGTGGCACGGCATCTTGGACTGATAGAGCGAAAGCAAACCGATTGGAATACTGTGCTTGAGTTGTCGGAAACAATGAAAGTACTTGATCCTGTTGATCCGGTTAAATATGATTTTGCGCTTTTTGGTCTAGGCGTTGAAAAATATTTTACCTAATTTTTACTAGATTAAAGTGATGAAATACAATATAATACATATTATTAAATTAAAATTATTCAATTTTTTTAAAATATTTTATGGAAAAATATGAAACGCTTCGTCTATGTAGTGTCTTTTCGATCGAAGGCATTGAGTGTTAAAAGCAATTATTTAAAGTTAAAAAGCAAGTATCATGAATCAGATGAAGAACAACGTACAATTAATGGGTTTTGTAGGTAGAGATCCGGAAATCCTAAGCTTCAATGGCGACAAACAAATGGTAAAATTATCTTTGGCGACGTCAGACAGGTATCTTTCTACAACAGGTGAATATAAAAGTGACACGCAGTGGCATACAGCAGTAGCCTGGGGCAAAACCGCAGAATTCATACATCAGAACATCAAAAAAGGTAACGAGATGGCCATTAATGGAAGATTGCAGTACCGTACTTTTGAAAACAAAAACGGCAATAAGCAAACAGTGGCAGAAATAATTGTTAGTGAATTTGTTAAGATAACCAAAGAGAAGGAACTTCCCTTCTAATCTATAAGTGTGTGTTTGCCCCAGTTCGGAATGGATTGGGGCTTTTTGATTGGTGGTAATATGCCATAGTAAATTCCTTAGATTTGTTACAAGATTTAATTTTCTAAGAAAGGCAAATAATTGATTAATTGTCCCTAACTTTGATTCTGGCTATCATTTAATTAACCATTTAATTATAATACTTAACCAATAATCATGAAAAATACCTGTAAAACCACATTTCTGAGTCTAATACTATTCCTTCTTACCTCACAGATTCATGCTCAAACAGAACCAATTGCAGAATCAAAATTCCAGAAGGAAATAAAGCCTGAGGTCAGTAAAAAGTTGGCAGAGTTGGAAAAAATGATGAATAGTGGGCAGATCAAAGATGAGGAAGAGCTCACTTCAAAAATGTACGATATAATCTACGATATAGAATCTAAATCAAATCCTGTACCTAATCCGGGCTGGGATTCTATTGCTGTGGAAGATCAACAAGTAGCTTCAATGGAAATGGAAGATACGACGGATTATTCAATCATCAATAAAATGCCAAAGAAGAAGAAATCATTTTCCATGAATACCGTCATGAAGCTTGGTTTCGCAACTGCTTTTGAAGGGAAATCCAATCCTGCTGATGTGCCTGACATAAATTTTTGGAGGTCTGCTATGCTTGAGGTAGGGCTTAATTTCAGGAATGCACTGAATTCAAATGGTACGGTCGGTGTTAATTATGGTATCAATTATCTGTTTTACGATTTTGATACAAAAAATCAACATCTCAATTACGCAGGAAGCAAAGATAAAATTGCATTCACTAAAGATGATGACTTAAAAGATTCAGATTTCGGAGCAAGCTATTTGAGCATACCTGTGGGTATTGACATTAAAATTTCAAAACTGAGGGTTGATGTAGGAGGTTATGGTGCCATCCTGCTCAACGGATTTGTAAGTCTTGAGAAAAAAACAGCGTTGGGAGAGACGGTTTTTGTCTCTTCTTATGCCAAATACAATATGAATAGTTTCATTTATGGTGCACGTCTCGGACTTGGATTCAAAAATATCGGCCTGTATGCCAATTACAACCTGAACTCGATGTTTAAAGATACATACAATCTCAATCCGTTTTCAGTAGGCATAAAATTTGGGTTCTAATATACGTAAATAAGAGTGAAAGGACCTGATACAGCAATAGCTATTGAGTATCTTGACTCGCCTGTAGGGTTTCTTAAAATCGTTGTTTGCGGAGAATCGCTCCGTCAACTTGATTTTGTATCATCGCGTACTGAGCCGGAGACGCCAACCGCATATACAGAACGAGTTAAGCTACAACTAGAAGAGTATTTTCGTGGGACGAGACAGAGTTTCCAACTATCTCTTGCACCTGAAGGTACGCCTTTTCAGAAAGCAGTATGGGAGAAATTAATTGAGATTCCTTATGCTAATTTGATAAGTTACAAAGATCTGGCATTGAAGTTAGGAGATATGAAAAAGATTCGGGCAGTAGGATCCGCAAATGGAAGAAATCCAATCACGATTATCATCCCATGTCACCGGGTTATTGGGAACGATAAAAACCTTATCGGATATTCAGGAGGTCTTCACATAAAGCGGTGGCTGATTGACCACGAAAATGCAGGAATGCAAAACACCTTGTTTGGTTAAGATTTGAGAGGGGGAGAGTGATCTTGTGGTGTGGGCTTAAATAATTGGTACTGCAACGGCTATTATGTCTAAATTATATATAAAATGGGCATTTTTTGAATATTTATGTATGCCGGATAGTATATTTGTACTTATAAATAATTTTTCTTAATTAAAAAAATAGCTAATGAAAAAGTTTTACCCAATGTTTTTATGTGTGGCTGTTGCTTTAATGTTGCCTTTCATGGTCAACGGTCAAGCAAAGAAGCTCATAATGTTTGAACACTTCACACAAGCATCATGTGGCCCGTGTGCACAGCAAAATCCGGTTTTTCACCCGGTTTATCTAGCCAACAAACATAATGTTAACCATGTAGCTTACCATACTTCATGGCCGGGCGTTGACCCTATGAATGCAGCCAACCCAACAGAAGTGCAGACAATGGTTGACTTGTATAAGGTATCCGGTGTACCGAATATGATTAGTAATGGTGTCAACATTGGCAGTCCTACTGCTGCTACACAAGAACTCATCAATCAGGCAGGAAGCAGTCCGGTAAGAATTTCAGTTGAAGATATTGATCTGGGTGGCGGAAATCACCAGGTGAAGGTCAAAGTATATACACTTGCTGATGTGCCACCAGCTACATATATTATGCGTACACTTCTTGCCGAAGAGAATGTCACTTATACAAGTGCACCGGGTAGCAACGGCGAAAAAGAATTTCCAAACGTGTTCCGTAAATTTATTAATACTAATGGCAGTGCAGGTGATGCATACGTACCGGCTCAGGTTGGAGAATTTACTGAAGTAAGCTACAACTATACTGTTGACCCAAGCTGGAAGGAAAATGAAATCTACCCGATAGCATACATTCAGAATGTTAGCACCAAAGAGGTAATCCAATCAGGTTCTTCAAGGGATGAAAAGGTAGAAGCTGTGAATGTCGAAACCAAAGTTTTCCAGGTAGGAAACCTTGTTGACGGAAATGAATTTAAATTTAACCTTACAAACCTTACTGAAAATGATGCACAGCTTCAGGTCTCTATTCAGGGAACCTGGCCTGCAGACTGGGGTGCGTATGTTGACATCAATGGTGCACATTACAATTCTGGAGATACGCTGATCATTCCGGCAAATGCAACTATTAATGCAACACTCAAAGCAACCGTTGGTCCAACTCCGGGCATTGGTGACTTTAGTGCAGGTGTTTTTAATACGGAAACCAACACACTACAGGCCTTTGCATTTACCGTCATCTCTAACATTACCGATTTGTTAATCGTAACGGATAATAAACCGGCTGAAGGTAACCCCGATCTAAAAAAGAATTATAATGACGGGCTAGTAGCTACAGGTGAGCCGGCATACGCATCAATCGGTGCAACAAAAGCAGTGAAAGGTTTTGAAGCAGGTGCTATGGGCACAGTACGTCATATTTATTATTCTGTAGGATGGACTTTCCCAGCTATGACTCCTGATATGGTAGGGTATTTCCAGGATTTTCTTGATAATGGTGGAAACATTATGGTTGCAGGACAGGATGTAAACTGGGACATGGCTTCGGGTGATGCCAGTGCAAACGGAAACGCAGCCTCAAAAGCCTTGATGAATAATTATTTCAATTCTAATTTCATTGACGATGGTTCAAGCGCTAATCTTCAGTTTAAACCTGTGGCCGGAGATGTTATTTTTGATGGAGTAGGTTCATCAGGTTTGAACAAATCTTATGGTGCAACTTATTTCTACCCTGACCAGATTGAGGCAGTGGGGCCTGAAGGTTATAATATCTTTACTTACAATACAGCTGCAAAAGTAGCTGGAGTCAGATCAAAGCACAATAACTTCAAAACCGTTAACCTCGGTATCGGTTTGGAAATGATTGCTGTAAAAGCAGTAGCTGACGAAATCATGAAGAGAACTTACGATTGGTTCCATGGTAAAATCACTGATACTGAATTTGATAATTATCTCAATGCAGCAATGGGACAGAATTACCCGAACCCGGCTGATAAATTTACAGTAATAAATTTTGGCACTGAAACCACCGACGATTTTATACTTAATATTGTTGATTTGACAGGGAAAATGGTAATGTCTAAAAATATAGCTAAGGGTACTAGTTCAGAGTCAATCAATACTGAAGCATTGCCACAAGGTATCTACCAGTATTATCTTACAGATGGAAGCAAAGTGACAACTGCTAAAAAATTGGTAGTCATTCACTAGTTTGTATTTTTGCAAGAATCAAAGACAGTCAGCCTGGAAATACCGGACTGACTGTCTTTTTTTTGTTATAGAAATCAAATGAATGACAATCACAAAAGTGATTATAATCAATTCGAACTGTTGTTGCCTTCTTGTTGCTTTTGTTTTGCCTGCTGCATCGGGTTATTAGCATTTCTTGTTCCTCTTCGCCCGAATTGTGGTTGCTGCTTATACTGAAATAATTGAAACTTTGTTGGGTGCGGAGGAGCATTCCACGCGTTATTATCTTCATTTATATCAGCTGTCTCTCTCATAGGATCAAGAAGAATTGTAGCTACTTTTTTAGGTTTGGCAAATGTTTTTACAATATTATGCTCATTTTTTCTCCAGATATGGGCACTTATTCTTTCTGTTTCGTTGGTTCCGTCTTCGTAATTCCACTGTATAATTACAGGCATTACCATGCCACCTTTGTTTGAAAGATGCAGCTCATACACCCAAGTATCTTTGTATTTGTTGAAATTGGAATCCGGCATTACTTCCATATTTGAATTCGTTTTCTTGCCGTTTTCAATATCCGGATTGTAGTAATAAAAATCTCGTAGGCTGGTATCGCGGTCAACGGCAAAGTTGAGCTTAGCTTCCCTGTTGCGGATTTTTGATATGCTTTCGAAATTCTTTTCTTTGCTTATTTGTGGAGATTCGAGGGCGAATTCTTTGTCCGGACTATTCGAGAATGTCCATGCACGCACCGAATCCAGTGAAATGTCAACCGGATCGATGTCATAGAACCACCCTCGCCAAAACCAGTCCAGGTCAACTCCTGATGCATCTTCCATTGTTCGGAACAAATCGGCCGGGGTAGGATGTTTGAAAGCCCATCTTTGGCAATATTGCTTAAATGCGTAGTCAAACAGCTCGCGACCCATGATGGTTTCTCTCAGGATATTGAGCCCTGTAGCTGGCTTTGCATAAGCATTTGGCCCAAATTGTATGATGTTGTCACTGTTGGTCATGATGGGTTCGAGCTGGTCTTTTGGTAGGCTCATGTAATCTACAATCTTGTGTGCCGGCCCACGCTGAGATGGATAATTATTGTCAAACTCCTGTTCTGTTAAAAACTGGACAAAGGTGTTCAGGCCTTCATCCATCCAGCTCCATTGGCGTTCGTCACTGTTGATGATCATTGGGAAGAAATTGTGACCTACTTCGTGTATGATGACTCCTATGGCACCATACTTTGTGCCTTCTGAGTATGTACCGTCTTTTTCTGTGCGTCCAAAGTTAAAACAGATCATCGGATATTCCATTCCGTTAGATGCTTCTACACTGATGGCTACCGGATATGGATAAGCTATGGTGTATTTGGAGTAGGTTTTGATGGTGTGTGCCACCACTTTTGTAGAGTATTTTCTGTACAGCGAATAAGCCTCTTTTGGATAATAACTCATACACATCACTTTCTTTCCTTCAATCATCTCAGGTACAGCATCCCAAATGAATTTCCTGGATGAGCCCCATGCAAAATCCCTTACATTTTCTGCCTTGTATATCCAGGTTTTAGTTTTGGATGATTTTGACTGTTCTGCATTTTTCGCTTCGTCAAGTGTTGCAATCTCTACTATTTCTTTACTGTTCTGGGCTTGTAACCATCGTTGATATCTTTCCGGACTGAGTACTTCCTTATAATTCTGGCATTCACCTGTTGCAGCAATTATGTGGTCAGCAGGTACGGTCATTTTTACATTAAAATTGCCAAAGGTAAGAGCAAATTCTCCTCTTCCGGTGAATTGTCGGTTTTGCCACCCCTGAAAATCCGAATAAACACACATCCTCGGATACCACTGTGTGATCGTGAAAAGATGGTTGCCATCTTCAGGAAAATACTCAAGTCCACCTCTGCCACCTATGGTCATTCTGTTGGGGATTTTATAGTGCCACTTGACTTTGAATTTGATTGATTTTCCCGGCATAAGGGAGATGGGTAGATCAACCCGCATCATAGTCTGATTGATTGTGTAAGGAAGATTTTGTCCGGCTGCACCTTTAACTTCATCTATTTTACAACCATAACCTTGCAGTTTGCCCCTTCGGTCGAGTCCTTCTATGCTGGGCGCTGTATAAGGATCTTTTATCTGGCTTTCGTTGAATGTGTTGCTGTCTGAGTTCGGGTCGTGTTCGTTTTCATCGAGTTGTAACCAAAGATACTGAAGTGGCTCCGGCGAATTATTATAATATGTTATCCATTCAGATCCAAATAATTGTAATGTCGATTCGTCAATCCTTGCTTCTATATCATAATCGGCACGCATTTGCCAATAACGGTACCCTGGTGCCCCGGAAGCCGTGCGATAACTGTTGGCATCGGGTAGGATGGTGCCCAATTGCTCAAACTTATTCCCGTGGTTAGACTTTGGATTGTTCTGAATATTTTGTGCGTAACCATACGGGAGATATTGCAAAAGCAAACAGAGTATTAGAAATAAAAAACCTTTTTTCATTTTGTTAAAATCTGTTGGTTAATAAGTATAACGAAAACACAAGCACAAGCAGTGAGCCAAATGTTTGTATTTTTTTTTCCGGAATTCTCCAATAAAAAGATAAAATTAAGGATAATATTGATAATATGCCAACTACTATGATTTGTCCGGCTTCCAGGCCAAGATTGAATGCAAAAAGTGGACTCACAATTGAATCTTCTTTTGAAAGCATTGACCGTAGCAGATATGAAAATCCAAGCCCGTGTATAAGACCAAAGAATAATGCAAAGATGTAATTCGATTTGCGGAACGGTTTGTTGTATTTGATTGAATAAAGGTTATGAGCAGCTGTAAAAATGATTGTTAATGGAATCAGTATTTCGATGATGCTTTGTTTGATGTTTACTATCTGCAGTACACTCAATGCCAGTGTCAGCGAATGCCCCAGTGTGAATGCTGTTATTTGTAGCAACAGTTGCTTCCAGTCGCGCAATGGGAACATAATGGTAAGAGCAATTATAAATGCGACATGATCCAATCCACCTGGGTCGAGTATGTGTTCAAGGCCGGTTGTAAACCAAAGTTGAAAGTCTGTCATTTGCTGCTTATCTTTGTGCAATGATAAAGTTAACCAAATATGCATCAAAACTTTGGAATTTTCTACCAATTTTGAAGAATATTGGACGAATAGTATCTTTGATATGTCTGAGTGGTTTGTTTGTTGGCTTTCATCCGTTTTATGTTAGTGTCACGGAGATTAATTATGATAAAACCGAACGTGTGGTACAAGTCAGTTGCAAGATTTTTACCGATGATTTTGAAAATACACTCCGTAAACAAACAAATGTTACCGTTGACCTCATCAATCCGAAAGACCGTTCAAAAATGGAATCGCTCATTAAAGATTATATCGAAAAGAATCTCATCATTTCAGCCGACGGCAAACAGTTGAAATATTCGTTCCTCGGGTATGAAAAGGAGGAAGAGGCTATCTGGAGCTATTTCATAACAGAACCGATCGCACAGCCTAAACGACTTTCTGTAATAAATACGCTCTTGTATGATTTCAAAAAGGAACAGATAAACATCGTGCAAGTTACGGGTTTGGGTAATAAACAAAGCAGCAAGACTACATGGCCTGAGAAGAAACTGGAATTTGAATATAAATAACCGGAAATGATTTTTCCTGAGTAAAGAATTGGCACCTTTTTGTTGAAATATCAAAGATGTGCTACCCGATCTCTTCTTCGATTTGATAAAGATTTCTCACTGCCGAATTCCTGACCATGAGTTCTGCCAGAAAACCTGTTACGAATAACTGGCTTCCGATAATAAGTGCTAATATACCGAAAAAGAATAAAGGCCTGCTTGCAATTCCATATTGTGCATACATTAGCTTCATGATGCTCAAGTAGATGAGTATAAAGGAACCAATTATAAACGAAAGAACTCCCAGTGTGCCAAACAAGTGCATAGGTCTTTTGCTAAATTTGTTCATAAAAGCTATGGTCAGTAAGTCAAGAAACCCATTGATGAATCTTTCCATACCGAACTTGGTGCTTCCATATTTTCTGGCTCTGTGCTGTACCACCTTTTCACCAATTTTTTTAAACCCGGCCCCTTTTGCAATTACAGGAATGTATCGGTGCATTTCTCCATAGACTTCTATACTTTTAACTACTTTCGAGTTGTAGGCTTTAAGTCCGCAGTTCATGTCATGCAGCTTTATTCCACTTATTTTTCGGTTTGCCCAGTTGTATAATTTGCTTGGAATATTTTTGGTGAATGTGTTATCGTACCGTTTTTGCTTCCATCCTGATACCAGATCGTAGCCATCAGTTGTTATCATTTTGTACAGTTCGGGTATTTCTTCCGGACTGTCTTGCAGGTCAGCATCCATAGTTATGACCACTTTTCCTCTTGAAGCCTGGAAACCAGTGTTGAGCGCTGCAGATTTTCCATAATTACGCCTGAACCGGATACCACGTATATGATGATCGGCTGAAGCTAATTTTTTGATGACATTCCAACTTTGGTCGGTACTGCCGTCGTCTATTAAAAGTACCTCGTAACTATAGCCTTCACGTGCCATTACTTGAGCGATCCATGCAGTAAGTTCTGGCAAGGATTCTTCTTCGTTGAATGATGGTATGACCATCGATATTTGCAGTTGCTGGTCCAAATCGTGTATGTAGTTTGCTTCTTGTATTTCTGTCGCGTGCAGATTAATATTCAGGTTGTTTTCTTTTTATAATAGCGGCGAAAATGGCACTCACACCAAAACCTAGGATGATGCTGAATGCAAGCCCAAGCAGCGATTGTCTGATAGATGGTGCAAAGTCCTGCGTTTCCATTTGTTCCATGGCTTCTTCATAACCTTCTTCACCGAGTATGCCTTTCATTTTTTCCATGCCTTCCATTGCTATCTGTTTGGTTACATCAATTAAGCCCGGGTCAACAAATTTATACATTACGTATTGCATGATGGTACTTGCTACAGTCATAATGATGTATGTAGTAAATACAGATTTTAATACTTCCTGAAAACTTATATATCCTCCAGCTTGCTGACGTGCCTCAATACCAGATTTGTACAGGAAAAATAAACCTGCGAACATGCCAATCCAAGAGCCTGCCTGCAAATAAAATTTCTGCCCGACGATGTACGTAAGCAATGAAATTAATACAGTCGCAACTGCACCTATTACACCCCATTTAACGCCAGAATTTTCCATAGCTGTCAATTTATTATTTTGTTATTAGTTTTCAGCAAATATAAGATTTCCTTTGATAGTTGCTATTGCTTTTCCTTTGAGTTTTTTTCCGATGAGTGGATTGTTATTTGATTTTGACTTGATTTTTGTCTGCAAATATACCCATTCGGCATTTGGGTCAAATACAGTTAAGTCGGCTTTTTCTCCTGGTTTAATATCAGGTTTATTGAGTCCGAATATAGTATTTGCTCCTTGGGAGAATATTTTTTCAGTCAGCTGTGGTGTCAATATTTTTCCGTAATGTGTCTGCAAGATGGCATAGGCTGTCTCAAGTTGTATAGTGCCGAATTTAGCATAGGGGAACTCCAGGTCTTTGACATCGTTTTCAAGTGGGGTGTGTTCTGATGTCACAAAATCTATGGTGCCATCCACTAAGCCTTCCCATAATGCATTGCGGTGTTCAGCAGTTCGTAAGGGTGGGCTCAGCTTAAAATTAGTATCAAATCCTGTAAGTGCGCCGTCATCGAAACATAAATTCATGACCGGAACCGAACAACTGATATTGAGTCCTTGTTTTTTGGCTCTTCTCACCAATTCTACAGAGCCTTGGGTTGAAATATTCCACAAATGCAGGCGGCCTCCGGTATATTCGAGTATTCTCAGATCTCGTTCTACCATCATCACTTCGGCAATATCCGGCAGGCCTTTCATACCTAGTGATGTACTAATAATGCCTTCATTCATTTGCCACCCTTTGTTAAATTCACCATTGACAGGTGAATGAAGGATGAGCCCACCGAATGCCTGTACATATTCAAGTCCTCGTTTGAGCAATCCGGTATCCTGTATGCTTCTTGGGCCATCTGTAAATGCAATGGCACCGCTGGAGTGTAGGTCGTATAGTTCTGCAATATCCTTCCCCGCACAGTCGAATGATAATGCGGCCATTGGCAGAATGTTCGTAAGCTTTCCCTCCGATTTCTGTTTCAGATACAAGATGTCAGACTTGCTCTGTGTGGGTGGTATATTGTTGGGAGTGGTGATAATGGTCGTATAACCTCCGGCTGCAGCAGCTTCGGTGACAGAGTCAATATCTTCTCGATGTTCGTACCCGGGTTCGCCTGTGCGTGTACCCACATCGGTCCAGCCTGATGAAGTATAACTACCTTTGGCTTCAATAATCTTATCAGCCTTTTGTGAAATATTGTTGTTTACTTCTCTGATGATACCATTGTCTATAAGTATATCTTGCTCAGAATCAGAGAGTCCGGTGTTGTGGTGAACGATTTTTGTGTTTTTTATTAAAATTCGCATCGATTAATTTAGCATTAAACTTTCCAGAATCGGATAATCAGCGACTCCAAAGCTAAGAAAATTAATGCTAATACTACAAACCATTTCCATAAAATAATTCCAAGTTCTTTTTCACCTACCATGGTACTCAAGTTTGTATCTTGATTTATATCCAATAATTTTACATTGCCGGAGACAGCGGCCTTTATTTCATCTTTGGTCAGACAGAGCAAATCAGACTCTTTACGGTTGAAATTGAAGGCAAAATCCTGAAGTTTTTTCTTATTATCATCTACCAGCGTGTAAAATCCGGCTTCTTTTATCAGGTTGTTTACGTGCATCACCAAGTGCGACTGGATGGTCTTTTGTTCGGGTATGATGGATGTTTTGTCGTTTTCAAGTCTGAATACCTTATCCGATTTGTCGGCCGTATTCATGTCAGACTCAATATAGGCATCTTTGTCGAGGGTATAGGCTATTTTTGATGCTTTGGTAGTCGAAATGCTCATTTTGTACAACATCGGTATGAATACCTCGGCACTATTTACAAGGTCATTGTATTGTTGATCTAATGGTGCAAAGCACAAATATTGGTTGCCTTTTTCTACCTTGTATTTGGCTAGATAAGTTGAACCATCGCGGTTGGTGAGTAGTTTTACAACAGCTTTGCCTGCAAATTCTTGTATAGGAAATGAACCTGTGGTAGCTGGTAATTTCAAGTTAGCTTTTGCATTTTCGTAAACATCACTAAACACAAAATCGTTGGTATTGATGCTCGCTACCTTTCTTTCAGTTTTTGAAAAAGCCTGAAGCTGGTGGGCTTGGATGGAATTGAAATACGCATTATATGAGGTAAGATCGGCATTTTCGGCCGGGAAAATCAATACATTTCCACCATTTTTCATATAATTGACTAATTCCTGAGCCAAACCAGAGCTTATAGACTTGAGTTCGTTGAGTATGATGAGTTTGTTGTTTCCAAGTTTTGAATAATCAATGGTCTTGTTGTTCACTGAATTTAGCCTAAAATAACTGATCCCTTTGAATGCAGCCTCCAGATAACGATTCGGCAAGTCTTCATTTATACAAAGCACATCAATTTGCTCAGCAACATTAAATGTAAAATAATAATGATCGTCAAACTGTATTGGATAATCAGTTATGACCAGTTCGGCCTGATGCCAGCCGGTCTTATTTATGGCAACGTGTACCGTATCTGTAATGCTTGCATTGGCGGCAATATTCAAGTTACCTACCGGTTTTTGTTGGCCGTCATAATTGAGCGTAAGTGTCACATTCTCAGCAGGTTCATCGCTATAATTATGTACCTTTACTACAAGTGGATTAACCTGGTTGGCCATCTGAACCGGAATTTCAAACCAACAACTGTCAATCGAAACATTAGATTCTGTAATAGCCCTGAGTTGTATCAAGTTGTATTCAATGAGCGAATCAGGTTTGTTTGAAAAATCAGAAATATTTTTTTGAAAATCAGACAGGATATAAGCTATTTTAAGACTACGGTCGGAAGTATTGAGCACTTGCTGTTGACGTTTCATTATGTCTGAAATATTACGAACGGCAGGGGATGTTTTTAACTCATCAATGGCGGCGAGTGCATCTTCTTTTGACATCAGGCGTTGATGCTTACCTTCAAAATCATTGGTCAGTACCTGAAAATTATCTTCTTCCTTATAACCGTTGATGAGTTCTTTTGCTTTGAATTTGGCTTTTTCGAACAATGACAAATCCTTATCGGTGGCATTCATGGAGTATGAGTTGTCAATAAATATACTTACCGATTTAAGTCCGTGTTTGATGACATTTCCTTTAGGAATAAATGGTTGGGCAAAGGCAAACACCATAGCGGCAATAGCGAGTGCCCGCATCAGTAGCACAAGCAGATTTTTCAGTTTTTGCCTTGCTGATGTTTCCTGCTTTAATTCTTTCAGAAATCTAACATTGGTAAAATAAATGGTTTTGAATTTTCTGAAATAGAATAAGTGGACAATCACCGGCACCGCCAACGCCAAAAGACCAAATAAGAACGCCGGATATAAAAACTGCATATTGCTCTGACTGAAATTTGATTTATTACAAACTACTAATACGTAATATTATTGCCCTTTGTTCATGAGCTCACTACACAAAAAGGAAATTTTTAAATGCTTAAGCCCACAAATGCTAATTGGAAAATATAGACTTAATCGTCTTCGATTATTTTACTTTCGGATTTTAATTACTCTTGGTCATTTAGCTTAATGTCTTTTCCGTTGAGTTGCATTTTGCGAATATTATGTAAGGCAGACTTCGGTATGTACAACAAAAAAAGCGGTGTACTTTGAAAAGATTGAGTTTGAGGTTTATCAGCGGAGAATTTAAAAACTATCTCATTTTCACGCTTGAGAATGGTCTGTGGTTTAATCCTTACATGCTCTGCTTTTGCTTTTCCGGCTATACCGACAACAACATTTTCATCAAAATTAATATGAATGGGTGCATTATTCGCTGTTTTACCGAATCCTATCACATTGTCAAATTCATTTTGATTCTCAAACAGAAATCCTTCATATTCGTCAGCCAGATTTACTGTATTTTTCAGAAAATATCCGTCGGGCAAAGAAATATAATTGATTAATTCGGTCGTTCGTACCACACCTACAAGATTATCAAGCGAATCAGCTGTACTCATCTTAGGGCTTGGGGTGGTGGTTGGCACACTTGTGTTTTTGTCTGTATTGCAGGCAGTTGACATAAGGCCAACAATAATGTATAAAAAGGTAACAATGATGTTATTAGCTTTCATTTTGATAAAATTTTTCACAAAACTGAGTTACTTTAGCGATAAATGCAAGAGCGTATGTAATTGTAGTGATAAAATTGTTTGCAAATCTTATATTTGCCCTTTCTTCAATACATTATGTAGTCTTTAGCATACAAGTGAGAAGAATCACGTGAGCAATATGATTAAAGTCATAAAATGATTGTTCTGATTTATTGGAAATTTGTATCGTATTTATAACTCAAAATTTTTTAAAGCTATGAAAAAAGTTCCATTTTTTGTTTTGATTCTATTCCTTTTTGCCGCTTGCGGAGGTTCTGATACTGAAACCACAGAAGCAGAAGGTACTGCCGGATCTGAAGAGACAACAGCAGAAGCACCTAAGAGTATGGTAGGAGATGTCAGTCAATACGACCCACACAGAGGTGAAGGTAAATTTACAAGTGTAGATGTCGGTGACAAGCTTGATGCTGCCATGGCAACAGAAGGTGAAAAAGTACAGGGTGTTAAATGTGCATCATGTCACAAACTTTCAGACGAGAGGCTTGTAGGTCCGGGATGGAAGGGTTTGACATCAAGGAAAAAACCTGAATGGATTATGAACTTCATCACCAATCCGGACGCTATGATTGACAAAGACCCAGAACTTCAGGCACAACTTGAAATCTGCCTCGTAAGAATGCCAAACCAAAACCTTACGGACAATGAAGCACGGTCTATTTACGAGTTTATGAGAAAGAACGACGGTGTTAAGTAAACAAAACTAATTAAAATCACATATTTATGAAAAAGCAATTATTTGGTCTTTTTGCTGCCCTGGTAGTTTTGATAGGGTTTAATGCATGTAAGCCTAAAAACACGATGACAGCGGTAAGTGGAGATGCGGCTGCTAAAGCCTATGTGGCACCCGGTAAGTTTGATGAATACTACAACTTTGTGAGTGGTGGTTTCAGCGGACAAATGAGTGTTTACGGGCTCCCAAGTGGACGTTTGTTACGCGTTATTCCTGTATTCTCAGTTGACCCGGAAAAGGGTTGGGGTTATAGTGAAGAAACTAAACCTATGTTGAACACTTCTCATGGCTTTGTGCCTTGGGACGACCTTCACCACGTAGAGTTATCACAGACTAATGGTGAAATCAACGGAAAGTGGGTGTTTGGTAATGCCAACAATACACCAAGGGTAGCCAGAATCGACCTAAAAACTTTTAAAACTGCAGAAATACTGGAACTGCCAAACAGTGCCGGTAACCACAGTTCACCTTTTGGTACTGAAAACACCGAATATATCGTAGCAGGTACACGATTCAGCGTGCCGGGCGATAATGATAACGGTGATGTTCCAATCAATTCTTACAAAAAGAATTTTAAAGGACACATCAGTTTTATCAGTGTTGATCAGAATAAAGGCGACATGAACCTTGCATTCCAGATTAAGACTCCGGGCATTAATTTTGACCTTGCTCGTTGTGGACGTGCAAAATCACACGGTTGGTTCTTCTTTAGCTGTTATAATACAGAGCAGGCCAATACGCTTCTTGAAGTAAATGCGTCTCAGAAAGACAAAGACTTCATCATGGCGGTCAACTGGAAGAAAGCTGAAGAATATCTGAAAGCAGGAAAAGGCGAAAAGCAAAAAGTAAGATATGCTCATAATAAATATGATGAAGCTACACACACTTCAAAATCTGAAATCAAGACTGATGTAATAGTATTGGATGCTGCCAAGCTGAAAGATATCTGCTATTTTATTCCTTGCCCTAAGTCACCTCACGGATGTGATGTTGACCCAACAGGTGAATACATAGTAGGTAGTGGTAAACTTGCTGCATTGCTTCCGGTATTCAGTTTTGACAAGATTCAGAAGGCCATTGCCGACAAAGCTTTTGATGGAGAATATGATGGCATACCGGTAATAAAATACGACGCTGCTCTATACGGTGAAGTGAAGAAGCCGGGTCTAGGTCCTCTCCATACTGAGTTTGATGGAAAAGGTAATGCCTATACTTCATTTTTCGTTTCATCTGAAGTAGTGAAGTGGAATATCAAAGACCTTAAGGTAGTGGACAGACAGCCTACATTCTATTCTGTAGGTCACCTTTGCATCCCAGGTGGTAATACACGCAAGCCATCACCTAAGTATCTGATAGCTTATAACAAAATTACAAAAGACCGTTATCTGCCTACAGGTCCGGAGCTTTCTCAAAGTGCACAGTTGTATGACATTTCGGGCGATAAAATGCAGCTTATACTTGACTTCCCGACTATCGGTGAGCCTCACTATGCACAAGCAGCACCAGCCGACATGATCAGAAACAACGGACAGTACAAGATTTATAAAATCGATGAGAACAAGCACCCTTATGTTACCAAAGGAGAGAAAGACTCTAAGGTAGTGAGAGAAGGAAATAAGGTGCATGTTTATATTACTGCCATCAGATCGCACTTTTCACCAGACAATATCGAAGGTGTAAGAATGGGTGACGAAGTATATTTCCACGTTACCAACCTTGAGCAAGACTGGGATGTTCCGCACGGTTTTGCTGTCAAAGGTGCCAACAATGGCGAGCTCCTCATCATGCCAGGCGAAACACAGACACTCAAGTGGGTACCGGACAGACCGGGTATGTTCCCGATTTACTGTACCGACTTCTGTAGTGCACTTCACCAGGAAATGCAAGGCTACATGCGAGTTTCACCGGCCGGTAGCAAAACGCCGCTTATGTACTCACTTGGTGCTCAATCACCAGATGCAGAGGCAGTTACTGAACCAGCCAAGAAATAGTAAAGAAGGGAATCTGTTCCCATAATTCTAAAAATCAGGAGCAGAATTTTCGGGTTCTGCTCCTTTTTTTACATCCAATAAACACAAAATTTTAAAAATCATGACACCTAAAGATAATCACTTGAGTATCTACTCTAAGGTATTCCTTTTCATCTCTGCTATCGCACTCGTAGTTTCTATCTTTGTTCCTATCTGGCGGATAGATCTCGACGCACCTCAGTATCCGGAAGGATTGCGCATGTTAATTTCTGCCAACGGTCTCGGCGGAGATGTGGAGATTATCAATGGTTTGAACCACTATATCGGTATGAAGACACTGCACAATGAAGACTTCATCGAATTTACAGTGTTACCATATATCATCGGTTTTTTTGCACTTTTTGCTTTATTGACAGTGTTTGTTAACAGAAAAAAAGTCCTTTACATTCTGTTTTCGGCCTTTGTGCTTTTTGGCATACTCGCCATGTACGATTTCTGGCGCTGGGAATACGAATACGGACATGACCTTGACCCCAATGCTGCCATAGTAGTACCAGGTATGGCTTACCAACCACCATTGATTGGTTTCAAACAATTGCTTAACTTTGGGGCTTATTCTATTCCTGATTTCGGTGGATGGCTTTTCATCGGTGCAGGAGTACTTATGTTATTGTCATTATTAATTGAAACAAATATGCTTAAACTAAAAAAAATGAACCCACTGGTTGTTTTGCTGGCTATGTGGTTCTTACCTGCTTGTGGTCAGAAAAATCCTGAACCTATTAAAATAAATAAAGATAATTGTGCATTCTGTAAAATGACCATTGCAGACAAAAAATTCGGCACCGAACTTATTACTCCAAAAAACAGAGTTTATAAATTTGACGATGTTAAATGTATGGTAGGCTACGTTAAGGAAAATCCTGCTGCTGTCGGCTCAAGATTTTTTGTCCCTGATTACCTTGAACCAAATGCACTGATATCTGTTGAATCTGCCAGTTTCATTAAAGGTGGAACGATTGAAAGCCCTATGGCAGGCAATATTGCTGCATTTGGCGATAAAACAAAAGCCGAGAAGCATGCCAAAGATACAGGTGCGAAGATTCTGAACTGGAACGAAATAATGAAAAAATAAACCGACATGAAGTATTTTGTTGCGTTGACCCTCGTGGCATTCTCCGTTTTGTCACATGCTAAAACGTTGCAAGTAGGAAAGAATTTTCCGTATAAAACAATAAAGGAAGCTCTAGCAGCAAGTGAAAATTCAGACACACTGATTATCAATCCAGGTTTGTACCGAGAAGGTAACATCGTTATTGAAAAAGCCGTCAGCATAATTGGTGTCAATCTACCCATCATAGATGGTGAGCACAAGTACGAGGTGATCTCTGTCAAATCAAGTAATGTACTGGTCAAAGGACTTAAAGTCATTAATTCCGGTATCGCTACACTTGAAGACCCTTGTGGTATCAAAGTATATCAATCGGAGAATGTGACAATTCGTGAAAATGTCCTCATCGATAATTTCTTTGCCATATACCTGATGAGCAGTATCAATTGTACTGTTGAGCAAAACTATGTAAGTGCGAGTGCCACCGAAGAGCAGGCTATCGGCAATGGTATCCATTGCTGGAAAAGCAAAGACCTGAAGATAATTAACAATTTTATAAAAGGACACCGCGACGGTATCTATTTTGAGTTTGTAACGCATTCTGTCATTTGGCGGAATATCTCTAAGCGCAATTTGCGTTATGGTTTGCATTTTATGTTCTCAAACGATGATTCGTACATTGGCAATGTATTTGAAGAAAATGGCGCCGGTGTAGCTGTTATGTACACAAAACATGTAAAGATGTTTAATAACGTATTCCGTGAAAATTGGGGTGACGCTGCTTACGGATTATTGTTGAAAGAGATATCCGACAGCCAAATTCAGAATAATAAATTTACAAACAACACTACCGGTATTCTAATCGAAGGTTCAAGTCGCATACAGATGAGTCAGAGCGAACTGAAATCAAACGGGTGGGGAATAAAGATAAGTGCCAGTTGCGAAGATATCAACTTGACACAGAATAACTTTCTGAGCAATACATTCGACATAGCCACCAACGGTTCTTTGGTGTTAAATAATTTTGATGGCAATTACTGGGACAAGTACGAAGGCTACGACCTTAATAGAGATAATGTAGGCGATGTACCTTATCATCCGCTGAGCCTTTTTTCAGTAATAGTCGAAAGAATGCCTTCAGCCATGCTTCTGTTCAGGAGTTTTATGATTACATTGCTCGACAAATCGGAAAAAATACTTCCAAGCCTTACACCGGAAAATTTTATTGATAACAAACCATTCATGAAACCACTTGCTATATGATCGAAATAAACAGCCTCTCAAAGAGTTTTGGGAAACTGGATGTATTAAAAAATGTCAAACTCACCTTGAACCCCAATCAAAGTGTAGCGCTCATCGGGCCTAATGGCTGTGGTAAAACAACACTTATTAAAAGTATTCTGGGAATGGTACTACCTGACTCGGGCGAAATCAAATTTGACGGACACAAGATAAGGAATCAGTTCCAATATCGCAATGAAATTGGCTACATGCCACAGATAGGCCATTATCCGGAGAACATGACCATTGGCCACATCATCGAAATCATGAAGGAGATTCGAAATTCATCGAAAGAGCTGGATGAAGATTTGCTCCATGCTTTCAAACTGAAAAATATGTTTGACAAAAAAATGCGTACACTTTCTGGTGGTACTACTCAGAAAGTAAGTGCTACGCTCGCATTTTTGTTTGACCCGAAAGTTCTCATACTGGATGAGCCTACTGCGGGCCTCGATCCCTTGGCGTCTGAAATTCTCAAAGAAAAAATTATTGCCGAGAAACAGAAGGGTAAAATCATCATGATTACCTCACACCTGCTCAGCGAACTCGACGATCTGATTAACGGACTTATCTACATGCAAGACGGTCAGATTCTGCTGGATAGCCCGATTGAAGAAGTCAAGGTGAATACCGGGCAGGATACAGTGTCGAAAGCCATTTCTCACATCTTGAAAACCATGCAACATGCTTAGGATATTAAAATATGTAATACGAGATATACTGAATAACAAGATTGTCATAGCCTATGCCTTGTTATTGGCCGTTTTGTCCTGGAGTATGTTCAGTCTGGAAGACAGCAGCAGCAAAGGCGTGTTGTCACTATTGAATATTATCCTGCTCAATGTGCCGCTTGTTTCTGTTATCTTTTCGACCATTTATATCTACAATAGCGGAGAATTTATAGAGCTTCTGCTTAGCCAGCCTATTAAGCGAAGCAAAATCTGGTCGAGTTTTTATCTCGGATTGTGTATATCATTGATTGTTGCATTCTTAATAGGTGCAGGAATACCGATTCTGGTGTATTCACCGGATTCAACGGGCTTGATGATGATTGTAGTAGGAGTTCTCATTACTGCGATTTTCGTTTCGTTGGCATTTTTCAGTGCCGTATTTACACGCGATAAAGCAAAAGGTATCGGTTTTGCTATTATGTTATGGTTGTTTTTTGCCCTGTTATTTGACGGATTGGTACTATTCCTGCTTTTCCAGTTTGCCGATTATCCTATCGAAAAAGCAATGGTAGGGATAACTGCGCTGAGCCCGATTGACTTGTCAAGAATCATGGTGCTGCTCCATTTGGATGTTTCTGCGATGCTCGGATATACAGGTGCTATTTTCAAAGAATTCTTCGGCACACTTACCGGAATGATTGTCACATTCTCATTGTTGGGTTTATGGGTGCTCCTGCCTTTTTGGTTTTCACTTTGGCGTTTTAAGAAAATGGATTTGTAATTCAGAATCTTTGATTGGCTTCAAAGCTAATGATATGATGGCTTTTGAGTGAGTTTAGGCTGATATATGTTTGATTAGCCAATTTTTAGTATTAATTTTGTCTGGTAATCATAAAACAAAACGGATACAAGATGAACTGCACAAAATTATTAGCTGTCCTAATTTTACTTACCACCCATTTTTCAGTATTCTGCCAGAAGCAGTCCTCCCTTGGAATTATGGCCGGACCTGATATTACCTTCAGGTATATAGATGGCGATCTTTATAAAGATGAAATTGGTAAGTTTAATTATAGATTTGGACTCAACTACACATTTCAGATAAGCAATAGAATTGTATTGGAAGTCGGCGCACGCTATGCAAGCATTGGCTACCAGACAGCTAAAATGGATATTCAATGGGGATCGGAGCATAATGGTAATGGCGGATATGAACCAGATCCGAACCTGCCCCATAATTTCCGCAATAGCTCTGATTACAGATTTATAGAGTTTCCCCTGAGCGCAAAATATATACTGAAGAAGGGAAAATTCACCCCATATATTGCTGCCGGCATTTCTCCTAATGTATATCTCAATACCAGGTCTGTAACCATCATAGAAGCAAAAACAGAAATCAGTGTATCAAAGACCCAAAATATCAATAAACTAAACCTTTCTGCCCATGCCGGATTTGGGATAGATTATCAATGGAAAAAGAGCCTGGAAATTTATATGCAGCCTTCATTTCGTTATTATTTGAAAAGTATAAGCAGCGGCCCCATAAAAGAATATTTGTATAGTGCAGGCATAGAACTTGGTATAAGGAAACAATTCAGATAACAACTGAAATGGAATGCTAAAATCCGTCACTCTGTTTTATATAGCTTTTCATACAGCATGATGTTACGATTCCGTTGATGATAACGGCGTTTTTTACTACTCAATCATCTCTGACAGTCAGAGTTTAAAGCTAGGCTACTTTATAGAGTAAAAAAAGGCACCTGAACCCAATCAGATGCCTTGGTTATTTAAGACTATGAAAAAATTATTTAGGAAGTAGAACATCACCAATAACATGGATGATGCCATTAGAGGTAGGCACAGATGCAGCTATTTCCACATCGTTGACGAATGTTTTTCCATCTTTTTTAGTGATTTTTACTTTTCCACCGTTAACCATTTCGTACGTAGCACCATCCTGCAATATTTCAGGTTTCAGTACACCAACATAGGTGTGATAGCTAAGGATGTTGTCAAGATCATCTTTCTTTTCAGGTTTCAAAAGTCCCTCAACAGTACCCTTAGGTAGTTTGTCAAAAGCAGCATTGGTAGGAGCGAATACGGTGAAAGGCCCCGCATTGCTGAGTGCATCCACTAAGCCAGCAGCTTTGACTGCAGTCACGAGTGTCGAAAAGTCTTTATTGCCAACTGCCACCTGAACGATGTTAGGGTTTGATGTTTCGTCCTGAACACCCGATTGACCTACCGTGGCGGCAGATGCTTCCGGTGCTGATGCGGTGGTTGTTGATTCTGTAGTTTCAGTTGCACACGAAACAGCAGCAAACACAAATAATACAAAAAACAGATTAATTAATGACTTCATAATGTGTGATTTTATTTACCACAAAGCTCGATAAATTTTGGCACACATTTTATGACTTAAATCATAAAGATAATTGACTTTTATTGTTGGTCTATTTCTTTTCTTGCTATCAAAACCATGACTATACCTGCCAGCATGATGAGAGAAACAAATACAAGTACTTGATTGATATGTGGCACTGCGAAATAACTGAAAGAAGCCACACCTTGTATCATAAGTACGAACTCATTGAGAAATATACCTCCTACAAATAGCAAGATACCTGCATGACTTAGTCTGGATGAAGGAATGATCTTCATAGCATAAGCATAGCCAAATAAAAATATAGTAATAACGCCTAGTACTACCAGGTGAATGTAGGCAATAACAATGGGACGGAAGCCATAAGCCAGTTTACTTATTTGCGGATGGGTCGAGCCTAGTTGCAGTATCATTTTAATACTAAGGGCCATAGCTGCCAATAAAAAGAGACTGTAGGTGTTTCTGGTAAATTTTTCCTTTATGAGTAGCCTGTTGTCCCAGGCAAATTTTACAACCATTGCCCAGCCGACACATTGCAGTACAGTGGCTGCTACTGTACCCCAATATAACCAGGAAGGCATTTTCATCCACAAAGTGCTTAGAAACAAGGTAGGAGCGCACATATAGGCTATCATCCGGAAAATATTGTTATCATCAAATGCGATACCTTTTCTGGACAACAACCCAATGAACAAACCGATACATGAAAGCAAAAACCAGCCATTGAACTGGAAGTGAAGGTAGATATATTGGCAGGCGAGGAATATTTTCTGACTGAATGTACCGGCCGACAGCATATATGCATTGTAAATGGCTCCCCCGGACGCACATGCATAAAAGATAAGCCCTGCTGCCAGCCATTTGGTACCCGGATTATGGTCAAAATACCTCAATTGGCTGAGGAACAATGCTACAAAAAAATACGATGCCAATATGGTGACAGCTACAAAAAACGATGCCTGATAACTGTACCCAAAAACAAAATACGTAATGAGTATGCCGTAAGAGGCCACAAGATTGGTACGTATAAGCATGACAGCATACCGCAATCCTTTTTGGGTGAATTCTTGTTTGTAATGATAATAAATAAAAGTATAAAGCAAATGGGTCACCCAGCCTGTAAATGCAAAATAAGCGTGGGCATGCAGTATGTTTTTCTGCTCAAGATATGGGAAATCAAAGCCGATTTTATAACGCATCAGTACACCGATGCAGGCTACGATGGTCAGATTGAGTAGTGATAAATTAATCCAGGATTTGAACCGTTTGTCCATATTAATAATAAATTTTTCTGTCTGCTATTTCTACCTGATTTTCTTCTTTCATACGTATGAGTGTGCGAATCACTGTCTCTACCCGCAGGCCGGTAAAGTTGGCGATCTCCTGTCGGGTGAAAGGAATCTTCATCCTTTCAGTTGATGAGTTGGTTCCTTGTTTGTACTGATCAAAAAAGCCGGTAATGCGTTGAACCGGATCGTTACTGATAATGTTTCTACTGGCCAACGACCGGTTGTAAATACGGTTGGCAAAATTTTTCAAAAACATCATTTCTATTTCAGGATGTTTCTTCAGTATTTTAAAAAAGGCATCTCTTGGCAGTTCATAAATTTCGCAATCAACCATTGCACAGGCAGATGCAAAATATTCTTTACCAAGAAAAAGTGGTGGTTCGCCAAAACATTCTCCCGGTCTGAAAATTCCCTGAATAAATTCCTTGCCACGGTCGTTTACGTTTGCGAGTTTTACAAGTCCGGTGACTATCTGATAATAATTTTCCGGCATTTCATTTTCGAGAAATATCCGTTTATTTTTCTTATACCACTTAAGAATGCCGCCCGCTTGGGTCAATATTTCTGGGTCAATCAGCATAGTTTAACAATAGTCTTGGTTCAGCTGTTCTGGTTTGTTTATTGAATGATGGATTCCGGATACTGCGTATGTTTTTATGTTTGAACAATTGCTATTGGGCATACCATAAAGGTATCTTGTTTTCTGATAAAAATTTTGCCCAAATATACTGGTTTTTTTCATGCGGCTAATCATATTTAACCATTTCTTTTGATAGAACTGAACAAGTTTGCTGATAATGTCTTTACTTTACGAAAAAACATTTAACACAACTGATGATAGAAAAACTAACTTCATTATTCGAACCCGGCCTCGTGGCAGAACTAGAAGCAACAGGCAACCTGCGAAGCTTTCATGAAGGTGATATTATTATGGATTATGGCAAGTATATTAATTCCATGCCTGTGATATTAAGTGGCAATGTAAGGGTGCTCACTCAGGATGAGGAAGGAAATGAAATACTACTGTACTATCTTTCGAGCAATGAAAGCTGTGCAATGGCCTACACCTGCTGTATGGACGCCAAACAGAGCGAAGTAAAAGCCGTAGCCGAAGACGATGTAACCCTGGTGACGATACCTCAGAAGGTAATGGATGAATGGCTCTGCAAGTATCCTTCCTGGCGTACGTACATCATGCATAGTTTTACGGCAAGGTTCAATGAGTTGCTCGCTTCTTTTGAATCCATAGCCTTCAAAAAACTAGACGAGCGCCTCGTGAAATACCTTACAGACCGACAGAAAATATCAGGTTCTTCAATAGTGAAAGCATCACACCAACAGATAGCCGATGACTTGGCTACTTCAAGGGTGGTCATTAGCAGATTGCTTAAACACCTTGAGAACGAAAAGAAACTTATATTGTACCGCAACGAGATCAAACTACTGAAAGCTATCAATATGTGAATACATCCTTATGTAAAACTATGTTTGTAATAACAGTATTCACAGACATAACTGTTAAATTTTATTAAAACTTTAAATTACTATCAAGTATGTTAAGTTTTTGTATCTTTGCCCATTAATGTTGCGGAATTATTTCGTGCGAAACGGTAATCTGGATTATCTTTTACTTTAAGTCTGGAGAGTATATTTGTTAAATACATTAAGAGTCTGAGGAATGAATCAAAAGTTGTTGGATAAAATAAATGCATTCGCGATACCTGACGATTTGAGAACTGCCGGTGTCTATCCTTATTTCAGAGTGATTGAGTCTGAGCAAGATACCATGGTGAATATTGGCGGTAACCCGGTATTGATGTTCGGTTCCAATTCTTACTTAGGCCTTACCAATCACCCAAGGATAAAAGAAGCCGCTAAAAAAGCAATCGATATATATGGTACAGGGTGTGCAGGTTCAAGATTCCTGAACGGAACATTAAAAATTCACATTGAGCTTGAAGAATTGCTTTGTGATTACCTCAAGCGTGAGGCCGTGTTGTTATATAGTACAGGGTTTCAGGCCAATCTTGGGGCGATAGCTCCACTTGCAGGCAGACACGACTACATTCTCATAGATGAAAGAGTTCATGCTTCCATCATAGATGCCACCCGGTTATCTTATGCCAAAGTATTGAAATTCAGGCATAATGATATGGCCGATCTGGATGATATAATGTCAAGGCTCAATACAGACTCCAACAAGTTTATCGTAGTGGATGGCATATTCAGTATGGAAGGTGATATTGCCAATTTACCTGAAATGGTAAAAATAGCTAAAAAATACGATGCCAACCTGATAGTAGATGATGCACATTCAGTAGGCGTTATAGGTAAGGAAGGTATAGGTACCGGGTCACACTTTGACCTTCACCAGGAAGTGGATATGCAAATAGGTACTTTCAGCAAATCGCTCGCTTCTCTTGGTGGGTTTATAGCCTCCTCGGCTGATGTTATTGATTACCTCAAGCATACCTCACGTTCGCTCATATTCAGTGCCAGCATGACACCGTCTTCTGCCGCCAGCGTAATGGAAGCTATACACATCATCAGAGAAGAACCCGAACACATCGAAAACCTGTGGAAAAATACACATCTGTCGATGAAGATATTTAATGAAATGGGCTTTGAAATCGGACATACCGAATCACCGATTATCCCTGTTTATATAAGGGACAACATGAAGACATTCGAATTTTCAAGGCTTTGTTTCCAGGAAGGCCTCTTTATTAATCCTGTAGTGTCGCCAGCTGTGCCAAGTGAAGAATCTCTGATAAGGTTTTCACTTATGGCGAACCATACTTACGAACAAATAGAACGCGCTGCCGATATCATGTACCGCAATGCAGTAAAACTGGGCGTCATTGATGCACGAAAGGCATCGGTATTGATTAATAAGTAAAATGTAATATTTTCTGAATAGCTAAACAAACACATACACAATGGTTGAGATCATCGAAGTAAAATCGAAAAAGCAACTCACACAATTCATTGATTTTCCACACGAATTGTACAAGAATGATCCCAACTATGTACCGATGCTATATATGGAGCAGGAAGCTTTGCTCAATAAAGCCAAATCTCCCTTTCTAAAACACTCAGAAGCCGTTTATTATCTTGCCGTTAAAGAAGGCAAATTCGTCGGTCGGATAGCTGCCATCAAAAACAATAACCACATACGCTTTACAGGCAAACAGGAAGGCTTTTTTGGCTTTTTTGATGTGATAAATGATTACGAGGCAGCCAATGCACTGTTGTCAAAAGCCGAAGCTTGGCTCAAAACAAAAGGCCTGAATAAGATATTCGGCCCGGCCAATTTTTCCACTAACGAAACTGTCGGTTTGCTTATCGAGAATTATGAAGAACCACCTTTCATCATGAATACTTATAATGCCCCTTATTACATCGACATTCTTGAGAAATACGGTTTTAAAAAGTCAACAGACTTGTTGTGCTATGAGCTGATAACAGCAGAAATGCAGGACGAGATTATAGAACTTGGCGAACGCTTGGAAGGACGCCTCGCTGAGAAAGGTATAACCATCCGCAAGATAAACATGAAAAATTATGCTGAAGAAATCAATAACTTTCTACCGGTGTACAACGAATCATGGATAGAGAATACAGGTTTCGTACCCATGACGGATGACGAAGTAAGACAGATAGGCAAAGACCTAAAACCAATCGTTGACCCGGATTTTGTATATTTTGCCATCAAAGACGGAAAAATGATTGGCGTATCGCTCACGGTACCGAATATCAATGAAATCCAAATCAATATGAAGCGGGGGCGCCTGTTGCCTTTTGGATGGTGGAAAATACTTTTTGGACTGAAAAGCATCAAATCTGTACGGGTACTTGCACTCGGTACGCTTAAGGAATACCGCCGCCTTGGCATAGATGTTTGCTTCTATGTACGCAATATAAAAACTGCACGTGCTAAAGGAATAGTAAGGGCTGAGGCATCATGGATACTCGAGAACAATACAATGATGAACCGCTCTCTCGAACACATCAATGGCAAGGTTTACAGAAAATACAGAATCTACGAAAAGCCGGTAAGCTGATGAAAACACTACTCATCACCGGTGCCAATGGGTTTATAGGAAGTACATTGGTAGAATGTGCCATTCAGAACAATTATAAAGTAACAGCAGCCATAAGAAAGGGTAGTGACCTCAATTATCTAAAAGATTTTGATATTGACTACCTCGAAATAGATTACAACAATAAAGAGGATCTTAATGAAAAATTTAGTAGGCTGCCTGCTTTTGATTACATAATTCATAATGCGGGCATTACAAAAGCTAAAGATGAAGCCGGCTACCATAAAGTGAATGTCGGAAATACAAAATTGCTCGTAGAAACACTCATCGAAACCGGCAAGGTACCACATAAATTTCTTTTCGTCAGCAGCCTGGCAGCTGTAGGCCCGGTGACTTATGGTAAAACCATCCAAGATGATACGCCCGGTAATCCGGTTACTTGGTACGGCAGGAGTAAGCTGGTGGCAGAAAATTATTTCACCACACTCAATGATTTTCCCTGGGTTATTGTCAGGCCAACTGCAGTATATGGGCCAAAAGACAAAGATATTTTCGTATTTATCAAAATGATACACAGTGGATTTAATCTGTCGGTCGGATATCGCGATCAGGAATTGAGTTTCATCCACTCCGAAGACCTTGTAGCATTGATGCTTGAAATTCTAAGGAATGGACAGACAGGAAAAAAATACATCGGGTATGATCTAAGACAATATACAAGTGAAGACCTGAGCAGCGCAATAAAGGAAGCATTGCACAAAAAGGCTATAAGATTGAGATTGCCGGTAGGCATCATATCAATGGTTGCTTTTCTCTCAGAAAAAATAGGGAAGCTCAGTGGCAAAATACCTGCACTCAATATTGATAAAGTCAATGAACTAAAGGCTCAATGCTGGTGGTGCCATTCAGAAAATGTTAAAAATCTGAGCAACTGGCAGCCAAAATATGATTTGTATTCCGGAATGAAACAAACCATTGCCTGGTACAAAGACAAAGGCTGGCTGTGAGTTCCAACTTGTACTTTTAGCATCCATTTGACTTCGAAAGTAGTAAAAACACAAACAAACAAATTGAGCTTAGTTTTGTTTGATGAACGTTACAAATAACAAATCAGTTAGTCGGTTGTAGGCAAATTAGGTACCAAAACCTTTAGCATGACAAATATAACGGAAGGGACAGCAGTGAAAGGCTTTTTGAGATTAGTGAGTCAATACGGCTCTACTTCACTTTTTGCCACAGTACTTGATTTTGGTGTTTTTGAAATCGCTTTGAAATATTTTGCAGCATCTGCTGTTATAGCTACCTTGTTTGGGCGTGCAGTAGGCAGTATCACATCCTTCCTCATTCACAGGCATTGGGTATTTAACCATGTCACCGGACTGGATATTAAAGTCTTGCTCACCAAATACATCATCGGTATTATCATTGGTACCATTCTTAATCTTGGCGGCGTTTGGTTGCTAAATGAAGTAGTTGGCTTCGGTCCGTGGCCTTCAAGGATTATTACATCTACTACGGTTTGGTTTATTGTGTTTACTTATAATCGTCTTTGGGTCTTCAGCAAGGGGCGCAATATTACTACCCAATTGGCAAATTCATCAGTAGTACATGAGGAGGAACATAATTGAATGTGTATATAAGTTTTCGAATTTATAAGCTATGAAACATCCGCTTAGTGTGCCGTATTATAGTATTTTTA
>JAIBCG010000135.1 GCA_019694295.1 Saprospiraceae bacterium | reverse complement strand
ATATTACTACCCAATTGGCAAATTCATCAGTAGTACATGAGGAGGAACATAATTGAATGTGTATATAAGTTTTCGAATTTATAAGCTATGAAACATCCGCTTAGTGTGCCGTATTATAGTATTTTTATGGAAAATTATTGGGCGTGATGTTAGGAAGAATTCGTTACATATTCATTTTTCTCTTATTATTCCTTTCGTGGGTTGTCGTTTCGCAGAATACTTCAAGTGTGCAGGGCACAGTGACCGATACTGTCACCGGCGAAGGCATTCCTTATGCAAGTATTCGGATTTCCGGTCAGGTCGAAGGCATTACGTCTGATATCAACGGTAAATTTTACATCAAATTGGCTCAACTGCCAAGTACCATAACTGTTTCATATATAGGTTACGAAACTAAGGTTGTACAGATATTACAAAATACCATTCAGCCACTGCAGATCAAGCTCCAACCTTCAGCAGTTGAAATTTCGGAAGTGGAAGTCAGAGTTCAAAAGTATAAGAATAAAGGGAATCCGGCTGTGGAGTTAATTAAAAAGGTACTTGGAAACAAAGAAAAAAACCGCCCGGAAGCATTCGATTATTTCCAGTATAAAAAATACGAACAGGTAGAGTTGGCATTTAATAATATTGGCGACAATACACGTAACTCGCTTCTGTTCAGGAAAATGAAGTTCATATTTGATTATGCCGACACCAACCGCACAAATGGGAAAGTATTCTTACCATTTTTCTTCAGAGAATCATTGTCTGATGTATATTACCGCCGCTCGCCAAATGCCGAAATTGAATACATCCGCAGTGAGTACAACACTGTCGTGCCAGAGTTGGTGGACAATCTGGGTGTTGCCAATTTTCTGTCAAACCTATCACAAAGTGTAAATATCTACGACAACTCTATCAATCTTGTAACGGTTGATTTTGTGTCGCCCTTGTCACCCATTTCGCCAAATATTTACCGTTTTTATATACTCGATACCGGAGTGGTCAATGATACCAAACTTGTACATCTATATTTTGCGCCTCGCAACAAGTCAGACAAGGCATTTATTGGCAATATGTGGATAGCACTTGATTCGACATATTCTGTACGGAAAATCGACCTGGGAATTCCGAAGGAAATAAACCTCAACTGGGTGAATGAAATGCAAATATCGCAAGAGTTTGACTGGGTATCTACAGTTATTACCATCAATGGCAAGATGATTACATCAAGAGGACTGATGATAAAGTCCAACGAGTATTTTATGGATTTTGCAGTACTAGACAATAAAAAGGCCAAGTCATTGTTGGGTGCCAAACGTATAAAGTATCAAGACCTACAAATAAATAGACCTATACCTGATAGTATTTTTAAAGAAAATATAAAAATCTTCCGAACCGTTTCAACGGATACAATGTCGCAGGCATATCTACAACAAAACCGGCCGGATACACTTACCCGCAGCCAGCAAAACATCATTGCAATGGTGGACAGCCTGCGCAATCACAAACCTTTCAAGAATCTGATAAAGCTTGGTAAAGTATTCATGCATGGTTATGCCGATGTGGGGCCCGTAAGTTTTGGTCCTGTTCATAATCTATATAGCTTTAATAGTGTAGAAGGCACAAGACTGAGAGTAGGACTGCGCACCAATGAAAAATTCAGTAAGCGTTTATTGCTGGAAGGCTATGCAGCTTATGGTTTGAAGGATGAACACTGGAAAGGAAAGGCAAGTGCAAGGTATTCGCTTACAAATGCTGATGTTCTGAAATTTCCGTATAATCAACTGCGGGTATGGTATGAAAATGAAGTAAAAGTGCCCGGGCAGGAACTGAATTTTATCCAGCCGGATAATTTTCTGCTTTCATTCAAAAGAGGTCTAACAACAAAATGGTGTACCAGGAAGTAGTTGGGCTCGAATATACCAAAGAATCGCAGTCGGGTTTCTCTTATGCACTTGGAGTACGGACAAGCCGACAGACACCAGCCGGGCAATTGAAGTTTGAATACCTGCAGGACGGCCAGCTGCTTACCAAACACAGTATGCAACTTACACAAGTGGGGCTTACATTGCGTTATGCACCTAATGAGGAGTTTTACCAGACCTTGTACAGTCGCATTTCTTTGTCCAATAAATATCCAAAGATTACACTCAGCTATCTGCTTGCAGCAAAAGACATTCTGGGTGGTGAATATAGCTATCATAGTGTTAACCTTCGGTTTCAAAAGCTTTTTTATATTTCACCGCTTGGTTACAGTAAAGTGCATATTGATGCAGGAGCTGTATTTGGCAAAGTACCATTCCTGTTGCTCAAAATCCACAACGCTAACCAAAGCTACTCCTATCAGTTTGACGCTTATAACTTGATGAATTATCTTGAGTTTGTGAGTGACAGATATGCATCAGTGCATATTTTTCACAACTTTCAGGGAATATTGTTCAACAGACTCCCATTGATCAAAAAACTTAAACTTCGTGAGGTAGCATCTTTCAAGGCTGTTTTCGGAGGCTTGAGTAAAAATAATAATCCCTTCTTAAACAACAATGCGGGTCTATTCGTCTTCCCAATGGACGCACAAGGCAGGCAGACCACCTACACGCTTGATAAAGAACCGTATATGGAAGCAAGTTTTGGCATTTCTAACCTTTTTCGGTTTTTCAGACTCGATTATGTCATGCGGCTCAACTATCTTAGCCATCCTGATATTAGCAAATGGGGCATTCGATTCAATTTTGTATTTCAATTCTGAAGAATGCTCAAAACAACTTTTGTTACACATTACCGGTTATTAAATCAGTAGCTTTGTGGTTCAAAAATGATATTTTATTTTATTACATAAAGAATTAAACAAAATGGCTAAAAAAGAAAGACACACCATCCAGCTTACCAAAGCAGAGTTTTTGGAGAAAGTGATGGATTACGAAAAAAACCAGACCGCATGGGTTTATAAAGGAGATAAACCTTGTGTAATAGACTTTTATGCAGACTGGTGTGGCCCTTGCAAAATGGTTGCTCCTGTACTTGAAGAACTTGCGGAGGAATACAAAGACCACATTTATATTTACAAAGTAGATACAGAAGCAGAGATGGAGTTATCGGCAGTATTTGGTATCAGGAGCATACCGACCATCATTTTTTGCCCGATGGGCGAGCAACCACAGGCAGTAAATGGCGCTTTGCCCAAACATAATCTAGAACAAATCATCAAAGAATTGTTGCTAAAGGAGAAGTTGTAATTATTGATTTAATTTTGGTGATTTTATAGTGATTCCGGTAAGATAAAGTTCATCTTTGCCGGAATCATTTTTTTATTCATATAGGCTTATTCCATTACGCTATATCAGAACCAATTAAGTTGCTTGTCTGATTAATATGGACAAGTAGTGAGAAGGCCGGATAAGCACTAAGTTTGTGCGGGAGTGATGTTGGATATTGTACAAATCATAATTTTTTCTGATGTAATGCTTGACAATACGAATCCAATATCATATATTT
>JAIBCG010000003.1 GCA_019694295.1 Saprospiraceae bacterium | reverse complement strand
CGACTTGCATGTATTAGGCCTTCCGCTAGCGTTCATCCTGAGCCAGGATCAAACTCTCCATAGTAAATTGTCTTTGTGTTATTCATACATCTCTGTATAAATAACTCGTTTCTTAGGGTCAACATAAACGTTTATTTCCTTCCCAACTTTTCAATGAACTTTGCTATCTATTTTGTACTCTATTGTACTATTTTTCAAAAGCGGACACAAAGATACGTAGTTGATTTTATAACTACAAACTTTTTTAAAAATATTTTTAAAAAAAAATTTTTACCTTCTAATTTACCCCCTTTTCGCCTCTCGTCTTTACTGAAAGCATTTGTTTAACTGTTTATCCTTTACTTTGTTCGATTTTATCTGAAGAATTTTTAAAATACTTTTTACATATCTTGTAGCTTCTGCTTTCAGAATGTGGGTGTTTTCACCTTAATATACGTATATCTTAATCGAGTAGTTATGTTGTCGGCTGAATGAACTGATAGTTATTTTTGAAAATACCTGTCCAAACAAATTATCACAAACAAAATTGTGATCTATAATAAAGTTCACAGATATTTGGCCCTGATAAATTTTTAACCTTACTTTAATCAATAGAAAGTAAAAAAAATCCCTTTTCGGATGGAAAAGGGATTTTAATATTCAAAAGAAAAATAGAATTAATCTTTTTTCGCCTTTTTGGCATCGTCATCCAGTTGTTCTTTCAATTCTGAAAAAACATCCAAATCTCCTAAAGTAGATTTTTCAATCTTCTCTGCCTGCTTGTTTACAGTAGTCCTTACTTTGACTTCTTCATCATCTTTGTCTTTCTTCACTGTTTCATCTGCTTCCTTCCTGATGTCTTCAAGGTACCGCGTGTGCGAAACAAGAATACGCTTATCGTCTCTGTTGAACTCTATAACCTTGACAGTAAGTACTTCTTCTACTTCTGCCATGTTTCCATTTTCTTTCTTGATATGCTTGATTGGCGCAAATGCTTCAAGTCCGTATGGCAGCTGCATGATTGCACCTCTATCATCTTTTCTGAGAATGGTAGCCTCATGATATGAACCTACTGGGAATACACTTTCAAATGTGTCCCATGGATTCTCTTCAATCTGCTTGTGTCCAAGTGCCAATTTTCTGCTATCCTTGTCTATTTCAAGAATGACGATATCAATCTTCGCTCCAACTTTTGTAAACTCAGATGGGTGTGCATATCTCTTAGTCCAGCTCAGGTCTGAGATGTGTACCATCCCTCCTATTCCGTCACTTAGTTCTACAAACACTCCATAAGGTGTAAGGTTTTTCACTTCTCCTGTGTGCTTGCTGCCTACCGGGAATCTTGCTTCGATACCATCCCAAGGGTCTTCAGTTAATTGTTTAAGCGAAAGTGACATTTTGCGTTCGCTACGGTCAATAGTAACCACTTTTGCTTCAAACTCCTGACCTAAACGGAAATACTCTCTTGCATTGATAGGCTGGTTGCTCCATGAAATTTCGGAAACGTGTATCAAGCCTTCAATACCAGGCTGTAACTCAAGGAAAGCCCCGTAGTCTTCTATATTTACAATTTTACCTTTTACAACTGATCCTTCCTGGATTTCGTTGTTCAAAACTTCCCATGGTTCTGGCTGTAGTTGTTTCAAACCAAGAGAAATTCTCTTCTTGGCTTCGTCAAACTCTAGAACTACTACATTTAGCTTTTGATTTAGCTCTAGTACTTCAGCAGGATGGTTAATTCTACCCCAGCTTATATCTGTAATATAAAGCAAACCATCTACACCGCCAAGATCCATGAACGCACCAAAATCAGTGATGTTCTTAACAACGCCTTCAAGTACCTGACCTTTTTCAAGACTTGAGATGATCTGATCTCTTTGACCTGCGATATTATTCTCAATAAGAGCCTTATGTGATACTACAGCATTCTTAATGGTTTCGTTGATTTTAACAACTTTGAATTCCATTGTTTTGCCAACATACTGGTCGTAGTCGAGTATTGGCTTGATATCTATCTGCGAACCCGGAAGGAATGTTTCAAGACCTTCGCTATCTACAATAAGACCGCCTTTCGTTTTGCTGACAACCACACCTGTAATGATGGTGCCGTTGGTATATGAGTCAACGATGCGTTGCCATGCTTTAAGCAGTTTGGCTTTTCTTCTGCTTAGAACCAGGTCACCTTTGGTATCCTCTTGTGATTCAATATAAACATCAACATAATCACCTATCTTAAGGTCAGGCATGTCTCTGAATTCAGAAAGTGACAACAGGCCATCAGATTTGTAGTTGATATCGAGTACTACATCTCCACCATGAATGGCTGTAACCATTGCCGGAACAACTTCATTGTTGTTGATGGTATTCATTGCCGCTTCATACTTTTCAGAAAGCGTTTTTCTTTCCTCTGCTGAATAATGAGCTGTCTGGCGTTTTCCTTGCGACCAGTCGAAATCGTCGTGTGCGGTCTTTTTAACAGGTGCTTTTGTCTGTGGTTTTTCTGCAACCTCCTCAGAGGCTACCGGAGCATTTGAAGTCTGCTCAACTTCTTGATTTTCAAGATTCTCTAGTTCGTGCATGAAGTAGAATCAGGTTTAAAAGGTTAAGAAATATTTTTAGCGGTGCAAAGGTACAACTTTCTTATTGAAAATAAAAGTTTTATGTATATTTTTCATTAAAATAATTTCATTAATGAAAGGTGTATATAAATTTGTAGTGTGCTAAATGATTTGATAGACTGGCATACTTAATTTTGTGTTTATTCAACATTTTATCAAAGGTCAATACTGTTCACTTTAGTAGTTAAGCAAGCTATCAAACAGTTTTCTGTATATTTGCACAAAAAAATTTCACAAATGAATATTCTGATACTCGGAAGTGGTGGTCGTGAACATGCATTGGCACACCAAATAGCCAAAAGCCCACTTTGTACCAAGCTTTTCGTTGCGCCCGGCAACGGTGGCACAAATGAAATAGCAGTGAATGTTCCGCTGGCAATAAATGATTTTGAAAAAATAGCTGATTTTGCTCTAACAACCGATGTACAACTCATTATAGTAGGTCCCGAAGAACCTTTGGTAAATGGTATTGTCAATTATTTCAAAGAAAATGAAGCTTTACAAAGGATTGCCATCCTAGGTCCTGATAAAACAGGTGCACAACTCGAAGGCTCGAAAGCATGGGCAAAATCTTTTATGGCATCTGAAGGTATCCCTACTGCTGCTTACAGAGAATTCACAAACAAAACCCGTAACGAAGGAATTCATTACCTTGATAACTGTAACCTGCCTATAGTATTGAAAGCGGATGGATTAGCTGCCGGTAAAGGTGTCATTATTACGAGTGACCGTGATGAGGCAAAAGAAAATTTCAACGCTATGTTGGATGGTATGTTTGGCCATGCCGGAAACACAATTGTAATAGAACAATTTCTCGCAGGTATTGAGTTTTCGATGTTTGTTATTACTGATGGAAAAGATTATATATTATTGCCGGAGGCAAAAGATTATAAGAGAATTGGCGAAGGCGATACCGGCCCAAACACCGGTGGTATGGGTGCAGTATCTCCTGTCCCTTTCCTGGATGATGTATTGGCTGAAAAAGTGCATACCCAGATCATCAAACCTACCTTGAACGGCTTACAAAAGAGAAATATCGACTACCGTGGATTTATATTCTTTGGTCTGATAAATGTAAATGGTGATCCGTTTGTAATTGAATATAACTGCAGAATGGGTGACCCTGAGACGGAAGTAGTGATACCACGCATAAAGAGTGATTTGGTCCCATTGTTCTTAGGTGCTGCCAATGGCCACCTGCCACCAGAGCTCCCTGAAGTAACCCACGAAACAGCAGCAACGATTATGTTAGTGGCACAAGGATATCCAGGACCATACAAAAAAGGAAATCCGATAACAGGTACTGAGCTTGTGCATGAAAGTTTGGTGTTCCATGCCGGTACTTTACTCAATGAAACTTTACAAACTAATGGCGGCCGTGTTATGGCACTTACCTCATTTGGTATGAATATTCAGGATGCTATAAATAAGTCGCTTAAAGCAGCTGAACTTGTACATTTTGAAGGAAAGAATTACAGAAAGGATATTGGTAAAGATTTATTGATTTTCGAAAAATAATAAGCGGTCTAAGTAATGAAGTTTAACATTCTTGACATCAGCAGAGCAATCAATGGGCGGTTTTTAGGCAGCCATGATGAGGATGTTATAGAATTTTTGTCAACCGACAGCCGCAATGTAATATTCGAAGAACAAACATTATTTATTGCATTGCCGGGCTCCAGGAAAAACGGGCATGATTTCATTGATGAATTAAAGACTCGAGGTGTTCGAAATTTTTTGGTGTCAGACCAAAGATATGTTATTGCTAAGGACAAGTATAATTATATTGTAGTTCCAAACACGATCGTAGCATTACAATCACTTGCAGCATTTCACCGTTCACGATTTAGTTATCCGGTTATGGGTATTACAGGTAGCAACGGCAAAACTATTGTAAAAGAATGGCTGGCTCAGCTGCTGAGCAAACATTTCAGAATAGTCCGCAGCCCAAAGAGCTACAACAGCCAGATAGGTGTGCCACTCTCAGTATGGCAAATGAACACTGAACACAACCTCGCTATTTTTGAAGCAGGTATCTCTCAGAAAGGTGAAATGCAGGCTCTTGAAAAAATAATAAAACCTGATATCGGTATTTTTACTTATCTTGGGGATGCCCACAGTGCAGGGTTCTATGATGCTGAAGAAAAACTAATCGAAAAACTTCTTTTATTCGAACACGCTAAAGTCTTGATTTATTGTGCTGACCAGCTACTACCTGATACGATAATCCGACAGAAATTTAACGGCAAATTACTTGCTTGGTCACTTGAAGGAAATGCACCCATTCAATTTATAAAAACACAAGGAAATTCTGTCATCACACTTACTGCAATTTTTCCTGATACCAGGTTCGAGACCAATATCCCGTTTCAAGATAATGCTTCTATTACTAACCTTTGTCATGCTATAGTAGCTGCATATTCCTTAGGTATCATGCCCGAACAAATCAAGGATGAAGTAACCCAGCTGGCTTCTGTGGCCATGAGACTTGAATTGAAAGAAGGGATTAATAATTGTCTGCTGATAGATGATACATACAATGCAGACTATGATTCACTCAAGATAGCCTTACAGTTTTTGCACCAGCAAAGTCAAAAAAAAATTCATACGCTGATACTTTCCGATCTGTTGGAGTCTGAAAAAACTACCACAGATATGTACAGGAAGGTGGCCAACCTGGTAAATAAATATGCGTTAGACAAAATCATCACCATTGGTGAAAAATCTTCGGTCCTCACCAATCTACTCTCCGACCGCATTGCTTACAGACATTTTAAATCTACAAAAGCTTTTATACAACATTTCCATAGCTCGGACTTTAACTCTGAAGCCATTTTAATCAAAGGTGCCAGGCATTTTCAATTTGAGAAAATTGTACACAGCTTGTCAAAAAATTCACACAGAACTGTACTTGAAATAAATTTATCAGCACTTATTCACAATCTGAATGTCTATGCTTCTTTGCTAAGACCAGGCGTGAAGATAATGGCCATGGTGAAGGCCTCGGCATACGGTGCAGGCAGTGATGAGGTAGCCAAACTGCTGCAATATCATAAGGTTGACTACCTTTGTGTCGCTTACCCGGACGAAGGTGTAGAGCTGCGCAAAACTGGTGTTACTTTACCGGTAATGGTGCTCAACCCTGATGAATCAACACTTGAGGTCACCTTTAAATACAATCTTGAACCTGAAATATACAGCCCGGGTATTCTGCAATCATTAATAGGGCAAATGTCATCCGGAGTTACCGCCCTGGGTGTACATATCAAGTTAGATACAGGAATGAATAGGCTCGGATTTTCGGAGTCAGATATTGATTATCTGATTGAATTATTGCACCAGCATCAGAATATTGTCGTGAAAAGCATTTTTACACATCTGGCAGCAAGTGAAGACCCGTCACAGGACGAGTACACGCATAAGCAGGCAACGAGATTCAGACAAATGGCCGGCAAAATATCAGCAGAACTCAATATTTCGCCCATCATGCACATACTGAATTCTTCTGGTATTGGTCGGTTTCAGGAATATCAAATGGATATGGTAAGGCTGGGTATAGGCCTGTATGGTTATGATTCGAATGGAGATGTGAGCAGATTATTGCGCAGTGTGCATTCATTCAAAGCTAGTATTTCGCAGATAAAAACGGTATTCGCCAACGAAACAATAGGATACGGACGCAAAGGTATTGTCACAAAGACATCAAAAATTGCCACCATAAGTGTGGGGTATGCAGACGGATTCAGGCGTATGCTTGGTAATGGGAATTACAGTGTACTCATCAACCAAACAAAGGTGCCCACCATCGGGAATGTGTGTATGGATATGGCAATGATAGACATCACAGATCTGAAAAATGTACGAGAAGGCGATGAAGTAATCATTTTTGGTGAAGACCTGCCGGTAACAGAGATGGCAAAAACATTACAGACAATACCTTATGAAGTATTTACCGGAATTTCACCACGAGTCAAGCGCATATATTATCAGGATTGAGATGTAAAAAGCATCAAAGAATCTTAAATATTTCTAAAGGTTATGAGTATTTATAACTTTCGAATAAAATAATTTTAATTTTGCCCAAATAAATTAATAAACCATCTAACATGAAATCAAGATTTCTGATTGGCCTGTTGGTTCTGCTAGCAGGTTTTGCATTTGGCCAGAAAGACCAAAGAGTATTGTTTACAGTGAAAAACCAACCTGTAACAGTTGATGAATTTCTTTATATTTATACAAAAAACAATGGTGAAAAAGCCGATTTTAACAAAAAATCACTCCAGGAAAATCTAGACTTGTATAAAAATTTCAAACTGAAGGTACAATACGCAAAGGACCAAAAGCTTGATACCCTACCTTCTATAAAAACAGAATTAGCCGGGTACAGAAAACAACTTGCCGACTCATACTTGATGGATAAAGAAGTGACAGACAAACTCATCAAAGAAGCTTACGAACGGTCGAAAAAAGATGTTCATATAAGCCACATTCTAAAAACACTGCCCGAAAACGCCACACCGGAAGACACGCTGAAGGCTTTCAACGAGATATCAGAAATAAGAGCACAATTGATAAAAGGAGCTGACTTCAACAAAATAGCTGTTGAAAAAAGTGATGATAAAACCGCCAAAGACAATAAAGGCGATCTTGGTTTTTTCACGGCCTTGTTTCCTAACGGATTCTATAATGTAGAGACAGCTATATACAAGATGAAACCCGGAGAAATAACTGCACCTATACGCACCCCGCTTGGATATCACCTATTTAAGCTCAATGAAGTACGGGACGCCCGAGGCGAAATAGAAGTAGCACATATACTCATAAGAACACCTAAAGACGACCCGAATAACGCTCGAAGTAAAATGAAAATCGACTCGATATACCAGTTGTTGCAAAAGGGTGAAAACTATGAAGATATGGCCGAACAATTCTCTGAAGATAAAGCATCATCCATCAAAGGTGGCTATATCGGATTTTTTGGAATTAACCACTATGAAAAACCTTTTGAAGATGCCGCTTTTGGTCTGAAAAAAGACGGCGAATACAGTTCACCAATACAGACTACTGCAGGCTGGCATATCATCAAACGAATAAGTGCAAGACCTGTTGGAGATTTTGAAACCGAGAAAAGACGGATAGAGCCAAAGGTGAAGCGCGATCAAAGATTTACAGAAGCAAAGGAAGCATTACTGGTAAAAATCAAAAAACAATGTGGTCTTAAGGAAGATGATAAAGCAATGAGTGCCTTCATTCAGTCTGTAGATGATAAATTCTTTGCCAATGACTGGAAGGCTCCGGCACAAAATCGGGACAAAGTATTGTACTCACTCGATAATGGCACCAAGCTAACCATCGGAGCATTTGAAGACTACCTCAAGGATTTTACACGCAAGAGGATGAGTATGAAACAAACCCATACCGTCGAAACCGCAATCCGTTCTATGTATAACGATGAGCTAAGCACAGCATTATTTAAATACGAAGAAGGCAAACTAGAACAAAAATATCCGGATTTTAAATCGCTGATGCGTGAATACGAAGAAGGTACGCTCTTGTTTGCGGCATCAGAAAAAATGGTTTGGAAAAAAGCATCTGAAGATTCTACTGGTTTAAAAAATTATTTCGACAAAAACCTGAAAGGAAAATACCGCTGGGATAGAAGAGTGATTGCAGATGTCGTAACAATAAGAATAGGTGGCGAACCCGAAGCCATGAAGGTAGCCGAATATTTCCAAAATCATACAAGAGAAGAGGTTGAACAAAAATTTAACACCGAAAAAAAGAATATCGTCACAGAAGAAAAAACCTACGAGTTTGGTAAGAATCCGATAGTCGATAAAATGTCGTGGACCAAAGGCGAAATGTCAAAAGTAGAAAAAGACGAAAAAACCAAGGCTTACTATATTATAAAAATTAAAGAAGTGTTGGCACCTGCTGATAAAACACTTGAAGAATCGCGTGGATATGCAGTAGCAGAATATGGTGATTACCTTGAAAAGGCCTGGGTAGCTGAGCTTCAAAAATCCATTCCTGCTAAAGTAGATACCAAAGTATTTGAATCACTCGTAAAAAAATGATAAAGATATATCGGTATCTTTGTCTATGATAAGGAGTATTCTACATTATTGCAATTGGCAAAAGCCTGTATTTATTATGTTGTGGGCGACCGTATCGGCCGCAATGCTTAGCTGTACTTCAAAAAAGGAACAAATATTGGCTAAGGTATATGATGATTATCTGTACCTATCAGATGTCAATGGCATTTTTCAAAATAACATGACTCCCGAAGACAGTACTAAACTTCTTGATCTGTATGTCGATGACTGGGTAAGGAACAAATTATTTGAGAACGAAGCACTCAAAAGGATTTCTAATCATGACCAAATAGAAAAACAGGTGAAAGAATATCGTTCATCGCTCATCAATTTTGCATACCAAAATCTTATTGTAAAAGAAAGACTCGATACTATACTTGACGAGGAATCACTTTCAAAATTTTATGAAGACAATAAAGAAGGATTCCGACTTGATAATGATGTGATGCGATGCTTTTTTGTTAAAGTCCCAAAAGCAAAAGTCAATAAGGTAACTTTTGAAAAAATATGGGATAAAGCAAAGCCCGGAGCTACAGAAGAATTGCTACAAATATGTTCAAAAGAAGCTACCCTGTATATGCTCGAAGACACAGTGTGGAACAATGCCGATGAGATATTCCTTCAGATACCTAAGCAAAGCCTAAAAGGCAAAGAATATTCCGATATCACCAAGTTTAGGACTGAAGATGATGAATATTTTTATTACCTACAGATATTCAAATACCTGCAAAAAGGAGAAACAGCACCATACAGTTATGCACGTAAAAGGATAACAGATATATTTTTGCTACAACGAAAAAAAGAAATCGTAGAGCAAGCAAAGGATAAAATACTTGAAAAAGAATCCAGAAAACACAATTTCTCCATTTATACCGACCGCTTGAAAATTAAATCAGAAAATAAATAGTAATTTCGCGTCTCATATCCGGATTTAGGGTATCAACAACGTTATAATAAAATACTCAGCACAACAATTAATATGGTTAAGTTTATTGCATTCCTATTATCATTCTCCTCTGTTATTGTACTAAATGGTCAGAACCTATTAGACAAAGTAGTAGCAACTGTAGGCGGAGAACCAATTTTACTATCCGAAATCGAACAACAATATTCTTACCTCAAAGAAGGAAAAGCCAAAGTACCGGAATCTGCCAGATGTGAGATTCTTGAAAATATGATTGTACAAAATCTCTTGCTCAATCAGGCAAAACTGGATAGTATCGTTGCTACAGATCAGGAAATAGATGCTGAAGTAAATGCCAGAATCGAAGAGATACTGCGCTACATGGGTAATGACGAAAGCCAGTTTGAAGATTATTATGGCAAAAATGTGTCGGAAGTGCGCAATCAGATGCACGACCCTATCCAACAACAAATACTTACCAGAAAAATGCGTCAGGAGATAATGTCTAAAATAAGCATTACGCCATCTGAGGTCAAAGCTTATTTCAACAAAATCCCTAAAGACTCACTACCGTATCTCAGTTCAGAAGTTGAGTTGGCAGAAATAGTATATAAGCCTAAAGTAAATGTTGCACAGAAGAAGGTAGCATTTGATAAAATCACAGATATTAGAAGCCGCATAACACAGTCTGGCGAAGATTTTGCAAAATTGGCTGAAAAATATTCTCAAGATCCGGGTTCGGCACGTAACGGAGGCGACCTTGGTCTTGTAAAACGAGGTACGTTTGTACCAGAGTTTGAAGCTGCGGCCTACAACCTTGATAAAGATGAAGTCTCACCCGTCATAGAAACAGAATATGGGTTCCATATTATTAAAATGATAGAAAGGCGTGGTAATAACATTAGATGCAGACACATTCTCATCAAACCTGAAATAACACCTGAAGACCTCCAGAAAGCAAAACATGAACTGGATAGCATCCGCCATCTGATAGTAATTGATTCAATAAGTTTCTCAGCAGCGGTAAAAAAGTTTTCAAATAGTAAGGAATACAGTTATGACAACAACGGACTCCTTTCCAATCCAAAAACAGGAACCACCTATTTCGAAATCGGTGATCTGGATTCGGATGTATATTTTGCACAAGATAAACTCAAACCGGGAGAAATATCGGCTCCAATTGAAAAGAAAGACCAAAGCGGTGAGACGAGTTATGTCATCATCAAGCTATTAAGCCGGTCTGCACCACATAAAGCCAACATCGAGCAAGATTATAAGAAAATAGCAGAAGTAGCATTGGAACACAAAAGGAATGCCTCACTTGTCAAATGGCTTAAAGACCACCTCGATCAAACTAGAATAGAAATTGACAAAGAATATAATTCCTGTGGTCTGCAACAGAAGTGGGAAACCATGCCTAAGTAAAAATTACGAGCAATAACATTAAAACCGACAAATTGTCAGCCTTATTGCAGGTGGCATGCAGTTTGACCTGTTGCTCATAAAGTAATAATTATGAGTACACATAAAGGTTCCATTTCTGTTCAGACAGAAAATATTTTCCCGATTATTAAAAAATTTCTTTACTCAGACCAGGAAATCTTCCTGCGTGAGCTGATTTCAAATGCCATAGATGCCACCACCAAGCTCAAGATACTTGCATCCAAAGGTGAAATGAAAGGCGAACTTGGCGATCTGGCCATAGAAGTAGCTGTAAACAAAGAAGCAAAAACCATCACCATTACTGACAAAGGTATTGGAATGACTCAGGATGAAGTAGAAAAATACCTCAACCAGGTAGCTTTCTCCAGCGCCCAGGAATTCATCGACAAATTCAAAGAAGATGCTAACATTATTGGCCACTTTGGTCTTGGGTTCTACTCAGCATTTATGGTAGCTAATAAGGTAGAAGTCAATACTCTTTCTTACAAAGAAGGAGCAAAAGCCGTACAATGGAGCTGTGAAGGCGAACCCGAATATTCTATTAGTAGCATAAAGAAGACTACACGCGGTTCAGAGATTATTCTGCATGTATCACCCGATGCTGAGGAGTATCTGGAAGATTCCAAAATACAGGCTTTGCTTGATAAATATTGTAGATTTTTACCGGTAGAAATAAAATTTGGAAAGAAAAAGACCTACGTCACTGACGAAAATGACGAGTCGAAAACCAAAGAAGTAGAAGTTGACAACATCATTAACAACCCAAATCCTCTTTGGGCCAAACAACCTGCAGATCTGACAGATGAAGACTATAAGTCATTTTACAACGAACTTTACCCGTACAGTCAGCCACCACTTTTCTGGATTCATCTCAATATAGATTATCCTTTCAATCTCACAGGCGTATTGTATTTCCCAAAGATAAGCAGTGCCTTGGAGATGCAGAAAAACAAAATTCAGCTGTACAGCAATCAGGTCTATGTAACGGATGATGTAAAAGAAATCGTGCCAGAGTTCTTGACATTGTTACATGGTGTTATTGATTCACCTGATATTCCGCTCAACGTATCAAGAAGTTACCTTCAAAGTGACCACAACGTAAAGAAGATTACCGGCTATATTACTAAAAAAGTTGCTGAAAAACTCCAACAAATATTCGACAAACAAAGGTCAGAATTTGAAGACAAATGGAATGACATCGGTACATTTGTCAAATACGGTATGATTTCTGAGGAAAAATTTTATGAAAAAGCTGTCCATTTCTGTTTGTTGAAAAATGTAGATAATGCATATTTCACCATTGATGCTTACAAAGAAAAAATAAAGGCAAACCAGACTGACAAAAATAATAAACTTGTGGTACTCTATACCAATAGTGCCATAGAACAAGATGTGTACATCCATTCTGCAAAAGCAAAAGCCTATGATGTTCTGTTGCTTGACCAAGTTCTTGACAACCATTTCATCCAGCAGCTTGAATACAAAAATACTGATTTGAAATTCGTACGAGTAGATGCAGACACCGTTGACAAACTAATCGAAAAAGAACAAAGCTTCGAATCAGTTCTAAACACAGAGCAAATAGAAATGCTAACTGAAAAATTCAAGTCCGTATTAAAAGATGAACATGTAGCAGTGACCACAGCAGCCCTGAGTCCTGACGACCAACCTGCCACCATCACCAGACCAGAATTTATGCGCAGAATGAAGGAAATGCAAGCCATGCAAGGCATGAATTTCGGAAATTTCCCAGACAGTTACAATTTGGTCATCAACACCAACCACCCAATATACGCTGAAAAACTATTAATACTCGATAGCGAACAACAAACAGAACTGACCAACTACTTGTACGATCTGGCTTTGCTTAACCAAAATATGTTAAAAGGACCCGAATTAACCAAATTTATTTCGAAAACAATAAAAATGATCTAACAGAACCTTTAAATAATTTAAAAAATTGATTGATAGTCAGAAAGAGTTACCGGCTGATGTCAGCTTGTAACTCTTTTGCTTTCTGTGTAAAGTCATTATCTGTCTGTGCGAGTTCTTCTAGCAAATGAACAGCTTGTTGGTTAGATCCTTCTTTTAAGTAAGCAAGAGCCAGATACCAGGTAGCTTCAGGATAGAATTGTTCAGAATTAATGCGTGCTTTTTTGAAATAATCAATAGCAGTATTTGTTTTTCCGGTCTCGAGATAGCATATACCTGCATATAAATAGGACTGGCTGTCGGTTGGTAAATCTTTAAGCCTTATTTCAAAAGCTGAAATTGCTTCTTCAAATCTGTTTTGTCCGTATAATACCATTGCCTCGTCAACTGTATCTGTGGTCAGCGAGTCACCTGCAGAACGAGTCTGACTCTCAGGTGGTGGCAGGCGTTTGTAGGCTCCGGCAAATATTTTTTGGCTATTAGAATCTGTAAAATACTGAAACAACAAAGCTGTGAACACCACAATGCCCGTAAAAACCGCAGCCAGTCGAAACCAGTTGGTTTTCTTTGCTGGAACAATATCTTGTTTTTTACCAGAGAAGTTAAGCTTAGATTCGGCTGGCAGATTAGCCACAACACCCTGAAAGCCCCTAATACCATCAACTGCATCAGAGCAAAGTGGACAATCCAGAAGGTGATTTTCAATTTCGAATCGTTTTGTTTCTGTCAAACTACCTGTTAGATATTCAGTGATTTCTTCACGGGACAAACAAGGTCTTACATCAAAAATTTTACTCATCATGTGTTTTTGTGGACAATAGATTTTTTAGGTTCCGTTTACCATTCTGTAGGTGACTTTTAACCGTACTTTCCTGCATTCCGGTAATTTGAGCAATTTCCTTGTAGCTTTTATGTTCGAAAAAAAATAGACTTATACAAGTAGCCTGCTCATTTGCTAATTGTCTCACGGCCCAATGGACCTTATTTGCTTTGAGTTCGTTTTCTCTTATTGTTTCATAATCCGTATCATCAACAAGTTCTGCAACTTCATCAGACAAATGACCAATACGACGTTGCTCCGACTGCTTTTTCCTTAGCCTACTGATGCACGCATTGTAAGTGATACTGTAGATCCAATGGTTGAATCTATGCACATCATGGTTTAAGATATTGAGTGGCAATTTTTCAAAAATCATCATAGTTTCATCTTTAGCCAACTCTGTATCATTCAAGTGCTTAATACATGTACCCAAGACCAGATGCGAATACCTTTTGTACAATGCACCAATAATAGCAGGATCTTGTATCGTTTTATACAATTTTACCAATTCCTCATCAGTAGATGACTCCAGATTCTTCATTTTCTATAAGTGTAATTTAAAGACGCTTAGTGTGCCCAAATTCCATAATATTTTCCAAAAATTTTTTGTTTTTAGATGAAATTTCACAAAATAGGCTGAAAATACCCTATGCAAAGTAAATACAATAATAAAAAAGCCTGCTACGAAAATCGTGCAGGCTATTTTTTTATCTACTAAAATATTTAAGACAAATTAATGCTGTGCCTCAAGTGATGACATTCTCATGTAATGAAGAATATTCTGCACCGAGGTCCGTTCCGGGCTCATTTTTACCTTAGGCAAATGTGTGATACAGCCCATAAGTTCATTATATTCCTTTTGCATACTGCGGTTATTATATATTTCTTCAGCCATAAACTGTACATCTGAGTCGGCAGTTTCCTGATAAATATAGCGTAGTAATGTTCTGTAATATGTAGATTTTTGCTCCATTAAGAAATAAATTTGAAATTATTAATAAGGTGGTCTTCTGGAGTTATAACTGAAATGTCACGCTGTTTATTGTACTGAATACCTATGTTTTAATCTTTTTTATTAATTTCTTATTTTTTATTTCACAATTCTTTAAAAAAGCGCTGATGGTTTCTGATAAAATATTATCGTCTTTATATTTTTCAAATAAATCAGCATCAAACTCAGGTATCTGTTCAATGGCTTTTGCCACATCCAGGTTCTTTTGCTCCTGACTCATAAACCAAGCTCTTTTCTGCAATTTTTCAGCCAGATATTCTTGCTCAGTCTGGCCCGGTGTTGGAATAAGTAATGCCCTTTTTTTCATTTGGATGAGATCCATAATGGTAGAATAACCGGAGCGTGCAATGACAACATCACTCGATGCTATCAGATCGTTCAGGGTTGGAACACTGCAATGTGAAAAAATGTCTAAATTTCCGTCAGATATTCTTTCTACCACTTCTGTTTTACCTTGCACTACTGCACACTTTAAGGGAAGTTCCTTCAATTGTTCGAGCACCAGTTTTTCAAAATTGGAACGCTGAGGCTCTGGCCCGGATAATATGGCAAGTATATCATATTTTTTTGGTAATGTCCTTGCTTCAAACCGACTGAGAGTACCTATAAACTTAGCGTTTTTAATTTTTTCAGGCTTTGATAACTCTCCACTGATGTTGTCCTTACCTGCATAGTCGGGTATCCAACATTCATCGTATCTGTCAATAATCTTCCTATTGACCATTCGTGTAAACATCTCAACAGGTTTAAGCGGAATCTTAATATTCAACTGATGCGTGATGTACACCGAATAAACACTCGAATGATAACAACCGAATCTATTATCAGAAATGATACCATCTATCTTTTCCTGTTGGATAATCCTTGCAAATGATTTATGTTCCTTATAAATGGCTAGTAATATCTTTGGCAGCTGAGCTGCAATATTAAAAATCATAGAGTCACTTGAATACATGACATCATAAGGTGTCAGCCGGTAAAGCTTCAGTTCAGGAAATTCAGACCGAAGCAATTCATAGCTCCTGCCGTCTGAGGCGAGTATTACTTTAGCATCCTGGTTGATAAGTTCTTTGATGACAGGAATGCATCGTGTTGCATGACCTAAGCCCCAATTGAGTGGGGCGACCAATATTTTCGGCCTTGCTTTCGTTGTTGACATACTTTTTGTATGTATTATGAAAATCTTATCTCATCATTATTGTCATCAAAGAATCTGTATTCATTCAATGCGTTGTTAACATCCGACCTGATTTTTATCCATTTATTGTATTTCATAAACCACTTCATCTGCATACTTGGTAAGCCTTTCTTCAGGTATGCCTCCACGAACGGATGTACATGCAGATAAACAGCTTTCTTAGGTTTTGAATGTAAAATAAACTCGAGATCGCGTACAATATCATCTGTCACCAATACCGAAGCATTAATCTTTCCGGAGCCATTGCAAGTAGGGCAAACTTCCGTTGTGTTGATAACCACCTGTGGGCGTACCCGCTCTCGTGTTATCTGCATGAGACCAAACTTCGACAATGGCAAGATGGTATGCTGTGCGCGGTCCTTTTCCATAAAATCGCGCATTTTTTCCATCAGTATCCGCTTATGGTCAACATTGCGCATGTCTATAAAATCAATGACTATTAACCCACCGATGTCGCGGAGTCTTATCTGGCGCGCTATCTCTTCAGCAGCTTCAAGATTGACACGCATGATAGATTCTTCCTGGTCAGTAGTTGACACTTTGTGGCCACTATTCACATCAATAACGTGCATAGCTTCAGTATGCTCTATGATAATATATGCACCACTTGACAAGGTAAAGGTCTTACCGAATGAAGCCTTTATCTGGTGGGTGACTCCATACTCATCAAGGATATTGCGCGAATCTTTATATAAAGTCAGGATCTTGAGCTGAGCCGGTGCAAAAGACTCTAGATAACTTTTGATACTAAAATAAAGCTCCTTGTCATTGACAACGATTTTATTAAAAGAATCTGTAAGTAGGTCGCGGATAAGGCTAGATGATTTATCCAGCTCGCTAAGCAATTTAAGAGGCGGTACTGCATTGTACAATTGGCTGTGAATATGCTCCCATTTACTTACAATAGCCTTCATTTCTTCATGGAGGTCAGCTACTTTTTTGCCCTCAGCAGCTGTACGTATGATTACTCCAAAATTCTTGGGTTTGATAGATTCTACCAGTACCTGCAGACGTTTTCTCTCTTCCGGGTTATCTATTTTTTTTGATATTGAAATAATGTCAGAAAAGGGTGATAAAACCATATACCTGCCCGGTAGTGCAATCTCACAACTTAGTCTTGGTCCTTTAGTAGAGATTGGTTCCTTTAGCATTTGTACCAGCACTGCCTTTCTCTTACTAAACACATTTTCAATCTTATCATTTTTAATGATTTCAGGTTCGATCGTAAAATGGTCTAAACGCGAGGTATTCTGGTTGCCATTTAGAGAATTTTCGGTGTATGCCAACAAAGAATTGAGTCTGGGTCCAAGATCAGTATAATGGAGAAAGGCATCCTTTTCGTATCCGATATCTACAAATGCAGCATTCAGTGAAGGATTCAGTTTTTTGATTCTTCCTAAAAAAATATCGCCAACAGCAAAGTTACTGTTGGTCTTTTGGTGATGTAGTTCGACTAACTTTGAATCCTCAAGTAAGGCTATTTCGACCTCATTTGGAGAAACATTTATGATAAGTTCTTTTTCCACAATGGTAAAAACTAAGATTAACAAAAAACACCAATAGGGAAGCCAATGTGCTTATGCTACATAGCAGAAATGCACAAAGTACTTTACCCGAACTACAAACCTACTTGCAAAACTCAGGTAAAATACTATGAGCAAAATCTAACATTAGGTGGACTGCATCAGGCTACAATCCCTGAAGTGTAAAACAGATTAATACTATCTGTTCTTCTTCTTATGTCTGTTTTTACGAAGTCTTTTTTTACGCTTGTGTGTAGCGATTTTATGTCTTTTTCTTTTTTTACCGCAAGGCATAATTTATCGTTTAATATTTTTAAAATTCATTTTTTACATTTTTTCTCTGCCAATCCGGCATTTGTTTTGTCACCAAGGCCAGTATAAGCATCTGCAAGCAAACAATAGATACTGACAGTACCCGGCGACAATTCTACAGCCTTTTTCAACCTCTCCACAGCTTTCTCAAACTGTCCTGTTTTGATGGCTAGCCTTCCGAGCTGTATATTTACATCTGCATTTTCCGGATGTTTGGTATTCAGCTCACGCAACATAAGAATACCCTTCATCGGATTGTCTTCCAGCGGCTTATCAACATATACCATTGCCAGCTGCATTTGATAATTGACATTCGTAGAATCGAGACGAATGGCTTTTTCAAAAGCTCTGATTGCCCGACGGCTACAAACATCTCTTACTTTTTCATCCAGACCACCCTCCGAAAGTGCGATGCGGTAGGTAGTACCGGTTATCTGGTAAGCTTCCTTATCTTTCAGTATATCAGAAACCATATCGGCATAATATCCTGAAACCTCAGGCTTACCGGATTGATACCAGAATGACGCCAGTTGTTTGAGTGATTCTACCTTTGTTGAATCATTTTTTGTAGAGGATAATACACTTTCTAAAGTATGCAGTGTATTTTTTTGCTCCGGTGTCAGTTTGGCTGTTGCTTCTTCCTTTGACGCCAGTAGCACTGTTTCATAGGTTTTATCCTCCTTTGTCTTTGTAGCAGCAGGAGGTTCCGCTTTCGGAACTTCTCCAAAACCAAAATACAGCACGAATGTCAGTAAGACTGCGGAAGAAACGGCTATTATTTGGTTTTTGCTCAACAAAATTGTATAATATTAATCTTCTTCTTCAATATCTTCAGGCATAGACGTCACATTGTCTTTTACCTGGTCAACAAACATTTTTGCAGCCTTGAAAGACGGTATGAAATGTTCAGGTATCTCTATGGCAAAATTTTGCTTAATATGTCTTCCAATTTTTTTAGCTCTTCTCTTGATAACAAAACTTCCAAACCCTCTGATATAAACATTTTCACCTTTGGCAAGGGTAGCCTTCACCTCTTTAAAAAAAGTCTCAAGTGATACCAGTACGTCCACCTTTGGAACGCCGGTCTTATCTGATATGATACTTACAAGATCTGCTTTTCTCATGTGGATATACTTAATTGGCTATTAGATAGTTATACAATTTATTCTCTTCCTTTTTCGTTTCGAACCGCAAAGATGAGAATTTTTCTGATTAAATGAAAGTCCTTAACCGATATTCTTAGGTGTAAGATGAAAATTATTTTAGATATGCTTATTTGCAGGTTTATATTTGGCTAAGCCGTACTTTTGCTGTTCAATTCTGTAATATGCTCCATTCGATGACTGGCTTTGGAAGTGCCAGGGCTACATACGGCCCAAAAAATATAACTGTTGAAATCCGTTCGGTCAACAGCAAATTTACCGATGTCAAGTTTAAACTACCTCAAAACTACCGTGATAAAGAATTTGATATTAAAAAAATACTCACAGATGATGTCACAAGAGGTAAGGTAGAATTTAATCTTAGCATTCAAAGCAATGACGGCCCTGCACAAGTAAGTATCAATAAAAATTTATTTAGAAAATACTACAACGAACTCACATTGCTGGCTCAAGAACTTAATATGCCAACAGGTGATATTATGCAGGCAATACTTCGCATTCCTGAAGTAATCAATGCTGACGAACAAACCATACCCGATGAAGAATGGGAGCTAGTACGTAAAACCATATCGGAAGCAGTGGCTACATTTCAAAATTACAGGCTGGCCGAAGGTGAATCCATAAAAAAAGATCTGATAGCAAGAATAGACAGCATTCAGCAACTTCACAACAAGATTGACCCTTTCGCTACAAGCCGTATCCAAAACTTGCGCATCCGGCTAAAACAACTACTCGACGAACATTCGCTTTCAGACATGGTTGACGGTCATCGCTTCGAACAGGAAATACTCTTCTACATGGAAAAAATAGACATCAATGAAGAAAAAGTACGTTTGACACAACATTGCAAGTATTTTTTACAAGAACTCGACAGTGACGACATCCAGGTAGGAAGAAAACTCGGCTTCATCAGTCAGGAAATAGGACGCGAAATAAACACACTCGGAGCAAAAGCCTATGATGCCAACATACAACGCCTGGTAGTAATGATGAAAGATGAGCTGGAAAAAATTAAAGAACATGTAGCTAATATTGTGTGATGCATGAATAAAATGATTATCATTACCGCACCATCCGGTGCCGGCAAAACTACCATCGTTAAGCATCTGTTGAAGGTATTCCCGACATTGTCTTTCTCTGTCTCTGCCACTACGAGAGCACCACGCCCACACGAATCAAATGGTAAGGAATACTATTTCATCAGCACAGATGAATTTCAACAAAAAATTAGAAACCACGAATTCATAGAATACGAACAAGTATATGAAAACCAATACTATGGTACACTACACGCTGAAGTTCAAAGACTGTGGAGCGAGGGTCGCTCAATCATTTTTGACATAGATGTAAAAGGTGCCCTCAACCTTAAAAAAATATTCATGAATGAAGCATTCTCTATTTTTTTAAAACCACCTTCATTTGAAATTTTAAAAGAAAGATTACTCAACCGTAAGACAGAAGACAAAGCCTCCTTAAACAAAAGAATAAAGAAAGCAAAGCTCGAACTAAAATATCAGGATAAATTTGATTACGTTCTCATTAACGATAAACTTGAAATTTCTTTAGCCGAAGCTGAAAATTTGGTACGCACATTCTTAGAAATACAATAAGTTTTCTTAACTTTCCAACTCCAATCAAACATTTCTACTATGGGCAGCATCCAGTCTTTGGTCACAAAAGGTATTAAAATAAGTGTCGAATCATTTTTCCAAAGTGAATATTCGAATGCTATTGAAAACAAATACATTTTTACTTACAAAGTAAAAATCGAAAACAATAATTCATTTGCAGTAAAACTACTGCGCAGACACTGGTATATTTTTGATTCAAATGGATTGTTCCGCGAAGTAGAAGGCGAAGGCGTCATCGGACAACAGCCAATGATAGAATCAGGTGACGAACATACGTATGTTTCGTGGTCACAACTCGAGACAGATATGGGTCAAATGAATGGCAAATATACTATGCTCAACTTAAATGATAATTCTGCCTTTGAAGTAGAAATACCTTTCTTTCAACTTGTAATGCCTAGTAAGCTCAACTAACTTCAAGCTTATTTTGCTTAAAAAAACTGTACAAAAATCGTAAAAGTCCAGATTTTTGTGCAGTTTAGCATATTTCAAATATTCTTTTTCCCTACTTCAATGAGAATCTCACTGTAATACCGGCTGATGTATTGGTCGTAGGGAAAGATTCTGTCGTCTTTGGCAATATTCTTGAATACTCCCAGAACAAACGAAGATTAAGCCTCTTGTTGAGCTGGTAATCGGCATTAGGGGTAATTCTGATAGTAGTAGAACCACGTGTTGGGTTGCTGATATCCTGGTCAAGTAAGTGGTTGGTAGTAAGATCATCGCGGTACGAGAAGTCAACTTTGATGTTCAGGTCACGTCCGGTGTTGGTAGTTCCCTTTTTCGAAGATGGCAACTTCTTGTCATCCGTTTTTTTCTTGACAGGTGCTTTTTTGACCAAAAAAGGAATGTCGATGTTCTTGATTCTGTAACCAAAGCCAAAAACATATTCTGTTGTATTTGTCTCAAACAACGTATTGTCAACGAAAGACATCTGCAGATTTCTCGATTTCTTCATATCAACTCTGGCACTCATATCATTTTTTAACTTTACATCAACACCTAACAGCGGGCTCAGCTGCTCGGTAATGACAATAGCCGGAATCTCGTATCTCGAAAAATAGTTATTGGTAATAGGCTGCAGATTCTCTAACGGATCATTCGGATTATAGAATGCATTCGTGTTGAAATTACTGATGGTAAGTGTTGACGTATAACCATGTGTAATATTGACAGAGCTAAAAATATCTTTAAGGAGTGGAAGTTTATTTAAGCCTCCGTACGACAATTTCCAGTTAGGTAATGGAAGCTTACTGAATAATTTTTCATTCAGCACTACTTTGGATGGATTATCACCTGAGTAAGCTGCAATAAATGCCGGTACAAGAACTTCCTGCTGATAACGACCATATCCTTCTGTATAATTGCCATACAGATAATCAGTTACGTGCTTTCCGGTGCCCAATCGTTGTGAAATAATCTCCCTATTGTCTTCAAATTTCTTAAACAAGCCATTAACATTTTTGTCAAACAAGGTATTGATGGCCAAATATGAGATGGTGTACGATCCAACCTCCCTCACTGAAAGATGCTGAAAATCTTCGGTTACGGATGGTTTCTTGAAGTCTTCTTGTCTGCTGAGTGCATAATTTTGCTTCAAATCTACATCTAGCTTGAAGTCATTGAATGGTTCGAGTTTTATTTGCCCCGATATGTCTCTTGTATAATTGCGTGATACGGGTTGATTGAGGAATACACTCTCTGTAAACCATCCTTTATCAGCCGACTCATCGAACCACCTGTCCGTAGGTCTTTCACCTAAGATAAAAGGTAAACCAGGAGCTGTGAACCCTTGATTCATACCCAGTAGATTGGTCTTTGGTGTAAAGCCCGGCACCACATTTGTATAGCTTTCAGAATAGGTAAGCCTACCTTTGCGTACCATCATTAGCGGTCTGATAACAATTTTTTCTATGATAGAAGGCTCTCTGTCTTTCTTATCCTTTTTATCAGTCTTAGTATCCTTCAAATCCGGATCTTTGGCATTTTTCTTTTCTTCAGGCTTACCCGGATCTTTCATTACACCTCTTGCATCTACAGAACGTTTTGGTGCTTCCTTCTTGTTAATTTTTTTCAGATATTTGATCTTGTTGTACAATGCTTCAAAATCCAGATCAGCGTTTAGTTGCCTCTGTTGTGTATTTTGAATCACATTGCCCAGCGAATCGGTATTGAGCGATGCGGTGTTCCAACTATAACTTGAGTTGACATTAGCCCTGATGGTTGTCCAGTCTGTAATAAGCAAACCCTTGGTGGGCAGAGTATAGTTGACACCGATATTGTGAGAATACGTTTTGGTACGTCCAAATTTCTTGAGGTTATCCTTAATATATTTGCTCTTCTCAGCATCTGTATAGAAAACATTCGTCTCCGGATTGATAGTATTCTCCGGTCTTTCATCTATTAATGACTGATTATTGGCACTGAATGTTAACTTCAGTGACCTGGTAAGGTCCCAATTAAGGCTGTAATTACGATCCCACGACCACCTTTTGTCGTAGAATGTATTCTTGGTAGGGTCTGTACCTGCAAAGCGGTATGAGGTAGCCTGCAAAGTTCTGTCCATAGCATTGCGCAGTACAAATCCGTTAGGAATAGGGTTAAAATTGAAGTCAGACAACAATTTAAGCCAAGCGGCATCCTTTAATACTTTTTTCAGCGGCTCAACGTATTTTACCTGTCTTGTAAAATTATAATCGAGTGCTCCTTTATAATTCTTAATCCGATCGGACGAAATAATCGGGTCATGATGATCCGTCTGCGTGTAGGCATAGCTTGCAGCGAAATTCTCTACATCCCACGGTTTGGGTTTTACAGCGGTACCTGTCCTTTCTTTTCTTACATTGGTAAAGTTAAAACCCTTAATGTTTGTATAATCTTCGGCACTGCTTCTCACCGAGTCACGTACATTTTTGTCATCAATATTATCGAGTTTTTCCTTTAGTGGAATGTCAAGATCATATGGGTCATACTCCGGCGTACGGGTCGTATTAGAGACCTGAGCGAGGAACGGTATCTTCAACCCTGTATTAGGGGGTAGAAATTTACTTAGTTCGAGCTCTACAGCCCCGTCATACTGTACTACTTGCTCACGTTGTCGTTCAGCAAGTCTTTGCTCGAGATTGCCCCAACCTATCGAAGTAAAATTACCTGCAACATTCACCCTTCCCAGGTCTGCCAGCTTTACTTCAGCACGGGCAAGGGCTGCATAGCCACTGTTTTCGTCAAATCCGTTGACTCGTAGCTCATTGACCCACAGCTCTGCACAATGTGGTATTTTATCATTATTTTTTACACCTACCATAAAGCCCTTCACCAAACCGAGGTTCGGGTTACCGATAACACGTACTTTATTCGAAGGAAAATCAGGGTCTGCCATTTCAAAAACATCGATAAGCGAAATGCCCGATTTGTTTCTTTCCTGCTTTGCTTCCTTGAATAATTTAAGCAAAATGTCAAGATTATTAGCTTTGCGCCATACTTCTGCTTCGTATTCCGGTGTGCCGGGCGTATAAGTATTATCCGGATCTGATAATTCTATAGGTATTTCGTATTCGTAGTAATTATTCTGGAAGTCGCTTCCCATTCTTAAGAAAACTGATAAACCGCCTGGGGCAATTTTTTCCTGCGACTCAGCATGTACAAACATTTTCATACGTTCGAACACGCGAAGGTCCATACCAGACAATTTGTAAATGGCACGAGAATCTCCGGGTTTCAGATTGCAGACATTTATAGCAATCGACTGTTCATTCTGCAACAAACTCTGAGCATTACTTAGAGTATTTTCGCGTATAATACCCGGTGGTGTCACATAGTTAAATGGCAATTTCTGACTGTTCTCTTCAATGCTTACCGACTTTACATCGAAGCTTGTCTTGTTATCAGGATCTACTTCAATGACTGATGAGAACGGACGCTTATACCTTCTCCATTGACTTCTTATCAACTCCAGTGTAGCAAAGCGCAAAGTTACTTCTTGATTAAATCCGGTAAGGTACATTCTTATAAAACGAATACTTCTGAAGTCCTGAATACCACCTACTTTTCTCGAATATTCTTGAATAGGGACCACAAAACGATACCATGTACGGTTAGAACCTGCAGGGCCATCAATTTTTTCAACGACATACGGGTTGTTTTCAATACCTACATTGCCATCGGGCACAAGAGGAATTTTGTATTCGAAATATGATTCTGCCTCATTCAGCGTATTATCCAGGATCACATCCTCAGAGTCAGGATTCTGTGTAGAACTATTGATAAGACCATCCTTAGCAGGCTGGTTGTTTCCTTCAGTACCATTATATCTTGAATATCTGTCATACACAGTAGAGCTGCTGTTCCAAACAGGATCCTGGAAAGAAATAAAATTGTCATTTGAAGGGTCTTTCATTGCCTCATTCATAGCTTCCGGTGTCAGATATCCCTGATACTGGTTAAGAATATCTGCAAATTTTACCCTTTCATCATCATCATTAGCACCATCAAGACCTATATCTTGCTGCTTTCTCACCTCAGGGTCAGCATCGAACGAATTATTGATAGGTGGTATTCTGGGTACATTTGACCAAACAGTTCTATCGACTTTCAGATTCGGATTCTTGACGTTTGGCAGGGCATTTTCAGAAAACAACCTTGAATCTCTCAGAATATCTTCTGAGACGTTACCAATATTAATGTACAGATCTCCAGGATTAGCAGAGTTGTCAATAAAAGGACTTAAAAGCCAAAACTCAATATACTCGTAGTTAGCAGCTTCGAAATCGTTGTTGTTCTGAAGATTTCGCATAATACCGCCCCAGCGAGTCGCCGGTTCTTTTAAGCTTGCGTTTTTCTCTATTCCCTTTGAATAGGTAGTGCCCAGAGGCAAGTCGAAGTTATACGGGCCTTTTACTGTAGGCTCATAATGCAGGTCGAATGTCTGAATATTGGTATTGTATCCAGTTGGTATCTGTCTGTTGGGGAAAAGTTCCTTGATTGGTATGGCAGTTACGTAATTATTGTCTGCACCTGCCGAAGTTGCCCTTACGGTTTCGTCAATTCTGTACCATGCCAGTTTGGCACGGTTGACACCTGACCTGAGATCATCAATAAGGCTGGATTCCGGGAACAATTCTTTTTTATCATTGCCTGCCATCTGAGGTACAGAGGCCAGCACCCAATTGGTAGCAGGTTGGCGTATATCAAATCCGTTTGTACTACCTTCGAAGTCATCTACATACACGTTTCCGCCTTTTTCGGCACTCTCATTAACTGCGCTGGCATGGCCGGGTTTTAATGCAGCAGCTTCCGCTGAAAAATTAATAGCGGACATTTCTTTTGTCTGTATTAGTGGTATCTTGTCTATTGCCTTTGTCAGCCATGGCAGATCCTTCTTAAGTGTTATGTCGGCACCGTAGATCTTGTTATTAATCGGATCCTCACCAATGTTCACTTTTTGAGTAAATGGTCTTTCAAACAAGTTGAGGAATGTACCACCTACATTAATATCCTTACCGAGCTTGTAATCTGCTCTAAGCCCTAGCATGGTGCGTGTCTGAAAACTAAAAAGAGAATTGTCTTCAAATGAAATATTGATAGGTACGCCCGATTGCAAGTAAGAGTCATTCAGGATCTTGACACGGCCTGTGTTATAATCTACCGAATAATCAACATTTGGCGTAAGTGTTACACCACCTGCAGTGACAGTTACGCTACCTTGTGGCAGGTTAAACACACCAAGTGAAATGTCTGATGTAGTACCGGCCTTGAAGGACCCTTTAAGAGTAAATCTGTTGAGCTCAGGAAATTCTCTTGCCTGTGTAACAGTTGAATCATACAGCTGATAGTATCCGTATTTTTTACGAAGATTGGCATTGTCTATCTTATCACCCAAATAACTGCCAAATGGCTCCAGTACAGGGAACATGATTCGACCAGACCTCGTATTGACAGTCAGCCCAGGCACAAAGTCAAAGATTCCGTCCGGGAATGGGTCATTCCGTTTATTGAGCTTATCGAGATTAAACAACTGTATGAGTGGCTCTCCGGCAAGATTACTCGATGGTAGGAATCTCTTTTCTCCACCTCCCGGATCTTCATAATAAATGTCGAGTTTGAAGTCTTCTTGCTCTACATTGTAAGCACCAATAGAATAAAAGTTTTTGGCCATCAGGTCCCACATTGGCAGGTCAACCCTAGATGTTGTGCTTTTGAGCATTTTTACGAACAACACGCCCAATGTATCCGGGTTATTCGGATTTTCGGTACTAAGCTGACCTACCCGGAATGTCTTACCGTTGTAAGTATATTCGTAAGCCACACCAAGCACATCCGAAGGCTTCATGTTAATATTCATCGAGATGATACCAAGCTCGTTATTAATGGTATATTCATTATCATTGAGGAGTCTGGCCCGTACCTTTTCGAAGTCGCGTATTTGGCTAAATTTGTATTCCGGCCCTGTTAGTGTCGCTACTGCTTTGTTGATGGTTTTTACATCAGGCCTTGTTATAAGGCTTTCGTAAATATCGTTCGAACTATTGGCCGGAAGCTCCTTGCCGTAGATATCCGGATTCCTAATTCCGGCAGGTTTTTGAAACTGAGGGTTAGAATTGGTAATTCTCTCGCTCTCACCAAGGTCGGTAATGGCTACGATGTCTCTGACCTTTTCAGTAACATTACGGTCATTGGTGACCCACACTTCAATTTTATTTAATCTGAAGAGCGAATTAATCTGTGGAAGGTTTTCGAGTGAACGTTCGAAGTTATTCCTGTTGTAATGTGACAGAAAGAAGTGCCTGTTCTCGTCATACTCATCAGCTTTTACAGCGAATGTCTGCAGTTCCTTACCACCTTTTAGTTCTATTGCCTTACGTCTTGATTTTTGCTGTGAGGCCACCGCAGTAAGTCGAAGATTCCCGAATTGTAGTTCTGTTTTGACACCGAATAGCGAGTTATTACCTTTTATCAATGAACTTTTCAACGGTAGAGAAACATTACCTGCTTCTATAGACCGAATGATTTCATCTTCATTAAATTTTGTACTGTTGTAGTCTATCTTCATCTGATTTTCGAAATCAAATGTTGCACGGTTGTTGAACTGTGTAGAGAGATTGAGCTTCTCACCAATCTTACCCGTCACGTTCATCTGTATATTCATATCAAAATCGAATCCGCCGGTTGTCTGGTTTCGGATCGGGTAAGTAGGGTTTTCTACTTTTGAGTAATCATAGCCAAATGTCAGGTCAATATTACCGGTTGGGTTAATGACAGGCTCTGTCCCTCCAAACAAGCGATTGAGCAAACTTTTATTGGGAATGTATCGTGCGAGAGGATTCTTAGGGTCATACTTTTTGCCTGAACTTTTTGAAACGCCTGACAGATAATCAAAATATTCGCGTTCCTGTTGCTTTGATTTATAATTAAGATATTCATCAAATGACATTTTGACCGGGGCCTTGTAATATTCGTTACCTATTTTTTCAGACAATATGTATTGTCCGCTTGCGGGGTCATATTCCTCAGATTTTTCGACTGATGCCGGATCTTTCAGGTCTATTAGTGTTTTGGGCTTGTAAAGAGGATATTCAGTCTTTTTTTCAGGAATGGTATCCGTTACTTCACTACTTGTTGATCCTGCCGGATGATGATATGCTACACGTGGTATCTGTGGCAGATTCAGCATTGCAAACGAGAAAACGCCTACAAGAACCGTCAACAAAAAAGAAATAATCAGCTGTTTATAATTCATATTATTATTCAGGTCTGCAATTCGATTATTAACGTCTATCCGTCATTTTAATCATATCAAGGCGCAAATTTAACAAATATAAGCTTTGTTTAATATGTTAGGTTAATGAACTTGATACGATTATTACTGAAAATAGTTTTTGATTTTAAGATTTAAGATAGTCTGCCAAGTGCTTTTTTTATAAGAACTTCTACTGAACTTATACCAGGCTCTTCAAGCAAAATTTTGTTCAACACCTGACTGGCAGCCGGCCTCATAAATCCTAAAGCAAGCAATGCAAATAACGCCTCATCTTTTATTGTATTGTCCGAGACAACCAAATTGATATTTACATTAGAAGAATCTTTCGAAATTTTATCTTTTAGGTCAAGAATAATACGTTTGGCAGTCTTCGGCCCGATACCTTTTACCCTGCTGAATGTTTTGTCATCTTCTTGTATGATGGCTGCTTTTATTTGGTCGGGTGTGAGGGCCGACAGAACAAGTTGCGCTGTGGATGCACCAATACCACTAACGGAGATGAGCTGTAAAAAAAGTATTTTTTCTGATTCCTCAAAAAAACCATAAAGGCTGTGACTGTCTTCCTTTATCATCAGGTGAGTAGCAAGCTTTACTTCTGACAATTGCTCAAGCTTAGAAAAGGTATGCAGACTGATGTTTATGTGGTATCCTATGCCCTGTATGTCTATTATTATAAATGTAGGTGATTTATAGGCAATCGGGCCTTTTATATATGCAATCATACTTACAATTTTAATTTTGAACAAATGTTAATTGCGGCAAATGTACGATTTTTGACATAAAGACAGGAAAGAGAACGATAATTGCATTTACCAGATAATCTCCATTCCGTCATATCCGAGTTTTACATTTGCAGGCAGCTCTTTATTCAAATTTGCCTCTGTACCAAGGTGGTGGCTTATGTGTGTGAGGTAAGCCATCTCAGGATTAATTTGTTCTATCAATTGCAATGCTTCACTAAGACTCAGATGCGAATGGTGTTCCTCTCGCCGAAGAGCATTGATAACCAGATAACGGGTTCCTTTTATCAGGTCAATTTGATCCGGCTCAATGAATTTTACATCTGTCATATAGGTAAAATCGCCCACTCTGAACGCCATAACAGGCATCTGACCATGGCTCGCCTCTATGGGCAATATATTGATTCCGCCTATCGTAACGGATTTGTTTTTTTCGAGTGGTTCTACCTTAGCGCGCGGAGCTCCGGGATAGGGTTCTTCTTCAAATGCAAAGCTGAATCTTCGGTAAAGTTCTGCCTTTACCCTATCAGTTGCCCAGAAAGGCATAATCATGTTTTGAAGAAAATTAAAAGGTCTTATTTCATCCAGCCCGATTATATGATCGTTGTGTTCGTGCGTAAGCAGGATAGCATCAAGGTGTGCAATACCTATTCTCAGCATCTGCTGCCTCATATCTGGCCCGCAGTCTATAAGTACATTGGTTTTTCCGTCTGTTATAAGTGCTGATGTACGAAACCTACTGTCATGCGGATTGGGCGACATGCAAACCTCACATCTGCAGCCGATGACAGGCACACCCTGCGAAGTACCGGTACCCAATAGAGTCGCTTTCAAGCTTCAGTATTTGAAGATTCCCATGAATGAATAAGGTGTTTGAGTAAATCTTTGTCCTTGGTATCAAGTTTTTCTTCATCAATGTCTATCTGCAGAATGATCTCTATCAGATTGTTTATCCTACCTTCTGTGTCAAAAAATTTATTGATGACCACCACCTTATTTGACTCGACCAAACAATACCCCGACTGAAAGTTACCCTTTTCGTACCTGACGTCATATTCTTGTTTTCCAAGAAAATCTTCCAGTTTATTCAGAAAATGTTTGGTGTATTTTATCATACAGTGTAATATTGAGCGTTTATTGTGCAAATATAATCAATTAATAGCATGCTTTTATCAAAAATATACCTAACACTCTGTACAACCTTGTTATTCATAATAAGCCACAATCTGCATGCCCAGACATTTGGTGCAACTATCCAGGCGGGTCTCGTTGCTTCGCAGATAGACGGTGACCAATACGCAGGTTATAACAAACCCGGGCCTTTTATTGGCATCAATGGTATTGCGCGTCTTAAAGAAAAGTTTTATATAGAAACCGGTATTGCATACGTATTCAGAGGTAGCCAATCCGAATTTTTGCAGGACAATTCCATTCCACAATTTAAAATAAACCTCCAGTATATTGATATACCTGTAACATTCCATTACAAAGACTGGCTTGTACCTGAAGATGAATTCTACAGGATGGACTTTTATGCAGGTGGTTATTTTGGCAGACTAATCCACAGCTATGCTGAATACAGCGGATATGACGATGTCCTCGATTTGTTCAATAAAAATGAGCTCGGTATTGTCATTGGCGGAGCATACAGTTTTGGACCACACGGGTCATTAGGTGCTAAATGGTGCAGAGGTCTTAACTACCTTTTTAAACATAATACGAATGGAGTGAATCAAAATTCCCTTATTAACCGTTTCATACAGTTTTATTATCAATACAAATTCTAATTATGAGAAATGTTTTCTTCGTAACCATGCTCTGTCTGGCTGTTCTTGTGGCTTGCAAAAATGAAACTGCTACCCAGACCACACTTACAACAGCTCAGCCTGAGAATGCTCCTACATCAACCGGCATAACTGCAGGACCAGCCGCTACATTGCCCATCATTCCTCTTGAAGAATACAAGGCCCTTGCCGAAAATACCAACTCAATTGATATTGTTCCTTTTGAATCAAATCTCTCTATGAGTATTCCTGACAAGGCTTCTTGCTATCAGTTTGTTGCTAACCATATTCTCGACACACAAGTATCAGAAATGCCATGTACAAAACCGAATGGCAGAATATTCTTCAATAAAGATGGTGATTCTATCCTCGAAGCTAATATTTATTATACCGAGCAGTGCAAATATCTTGTTTTCTATAAAGCAGGTAACAACACACCACTATACGCCACACAAATAACCGAGCAAGGTAAAAAATATTTCGAGTCAATATATGGTGCCAATGCCATGCAGGAGCTCCAGAAACTACAAAGCGGCAATCAAAAATAGTTGCCCGAAAAACTTCCTTTGTTTATAGGTGAGTTCTAATATTTTACGGTAGTATTTTCACTACCGCGCACTTTCCTTTTGGCACATTTAGCCATTTGTTTGAATTAAAAACTCATTAGAATTTTCAAACTTCTGGCATTCAAGATGCGGTTGTTGCAACTTGCAGCTTGAAAATATTGTATAGAAATATTTAAAATATAAAAATATTTCTGGTTTTAAAAATGAAATGAAATTTTAACAAAATGAACAAACAACTAAAAACCAAAGGACACCAATTTTTCCTGTTTCTTGCCCTATTGCTATCATTATTAGCTTGTAAAAATAACACACAGGAAAACTCTGCAGAGTCCAATACTGTGAATGGTGAAACCCTCGGAACCATACTTGACAAACTTACAGAACAATACTACAATCCTGACAATACTTATGCTGCAGGTGCCAGACTGGCGCATTACGACTCACTGCTCAAAGTTACCCAAGACATTCAGAGTTCGCTTAATTACGCAGTATTACATGCCAATACCTTGCTCGAGTATGGAAAGGAAAAACGTGCAGTAGCAGAACTTGAAAAAATTTATGACTACGTCAAATCGGTTCCTGCATCAAGACTGGCAGCCGGCGAAATGCTGGGTGTAGCCTATATGCGCCTGGCAGAACGAACCAACTGTATAGCCAGACATAACGCAGATGCATGCATCTTGCCAATAAAAGGGCTCGGCATCCACCAGGATAAAGGTCCTGCAAGAAAGGCTGTAGAGATTTTTGAAAAAATACTGAAGGAAGATCCCAAAATGCTCAACTCAAGATGGTTACTTAATATTGCTTACATGACTCTTGGAGAATATCCGAATGGTGTACCGAAGGAATTCCTCATTCCTGGAATAGGGCAGGGTGAAACAACTACCGTAAAACCATTCACCGAAATGGCTTCAGATCTTGGCATCGCCTTATACAAACAAAGCGGAGGAACCATAGTTGATGATTTTGATAATGACGGCAATCTTGACATCGTAGTCACCGGCTGGAGTCTTAAAGAAACACTCCACTATTATCACAACAACGGCGACGGGTCATTTTCTGATTTTTCCGAACGTTCGGGCCTTAATAAAATACGAGGTGGGCTCAACATGATGCAAACAGATTATAACAACGATGGCAAAATTGATATTTTCCTACTTCGTGGAGCCTGGCAGGGTAGTGGGCCTTTTGCCAAAGTACCAAATTCACTTCTTAAAAATAATGGTGACGGCACATTCACAGATGTTACTATTCAGGCAGGAATATTGAGCTTCAACCCAACTCAGGCTGCCACCTGGAATGATTTTAATAATGATGGCTGGCTTGATGTATTTATCGGAAATGAATCCTTACCTTCAAACAATATTTATCCATCAGAATTTTATATAAACAACCAGGATGGTACTTTTACCAACATCGCATCACCACAAGGCTTAAATATTAAAACCTTTGTAAAAGCTTGCACATCGGGCGATTATGATAATGATGGCTGGGCAGATATTTTTATTTCATGCCTTACAGGTGAAAAAATTCTGCTCCGCAACAAAGGGGTAAAAGGCAAGGTACCAACATTCGAAAATACTAGTCAGCAGGCGGGTCTGGCTCAAAACAAGGAGCGGACCTTCCCTACATTTTTCTTTGATTATGATAATGACGGTTGGCTTGATCTTTTTATATGCAACTATAGCTTCGAGCAGCAGTTGTCTTTCTTCCTCGCTAAGGAAACACTATACCCTTCAAACGATCAGGAAGGAAAAATTATACTTTATCATAACAACCAGAATGGTACCTTTAGTGAAGTATCGGGGCAGATGCACCTCAATCAACCTGTATTTGCCATGGCTGCCAATTTTGGCGATTTTGACAATGACGGCTGGCTTGATATGTTTATGTCAACCGGAAACCCAAACTACCGTTCGCTCATTCCTAACCGCCTCTACAAAAACATGGGTGGCACTGACTTTATGGAGGTTACTTACTCTGCCCGTGTAGGAAATCTGCAAAAAGGCCATGGCGTAGCATTTGCTGATATTAACAATAACGGCGACCAGGACATATACGTTAACATAGGTGGTGCCTACGAAGGTGATGCTTTTAATTCTGCATTCTACCTTAATCCTGGCCAGAATGACAATAACTGGATAACCATGCAGCTCGAAGGAGTAAAGTCAAACAAAGCAGCTATCGGTGCAAGGATTCGGTTAAAATTTACTGATAATGGCAAACAAAGATTTGTGTACAGAGACCTGAACTCCGGTGGTAGTTTTGGTAGCTCGCCTTTGAGAAGAGAAATAGGCTTAGGACAGGCAAAAATGATTGATGAAATACAAATCAAGTGGCCTGCAAGTGGTACCGTACAGACAATCACTAACATCAAACCAAATCAATTCATCAAAATAACAGAAGGAAAAGAAGGTTACTCAACCATCAACCTCAAGAATATAGTCTTTAAATACAAGTCTGGTGGCATCCCTATGTGTGCACCGCGTGTTTCAATATAGGGTTAGATGTGTAAGGTATTTTTATGAAGATCGCCTATTCGTCGTCATCATCCGGCGGACGGTTATGTCCAAGTTGGTCTTCTGCCTCGAGTTTGTCGAACAGATTATTCAGCCTGTACATTTCATCCAGAGTATCATCTAGATAGAAGTATATTTCAGGTATTCTTCTTACATGCTTTTTGATCCTGTGGGCAAGGGCTTGTCTTATTCTTACTAGCTGATCCTCCAACATCAGAACGACAGCTTGCTTTTCTTCTGTATTATAGACACTCACATACACTTTTGCCTGACTCATGTCGGGCGACACCATCACATTGGTAACTGTAACGAGTGCATCACCATAAATATAACTACCTTCCGAACTGAGTACAATACTTACATTCCGTCTGATGATTTCGCCAATTTGTTTTTGTCTTATTGTTTCCATATTGAACCGATATGGATACAAAGATAACATTATTTTTAGCGATTTTGAAGAAGCTTTGTAAATGCGTATATTTGCCACCGATGAGTATAATGACATTAAAGATAGAATTTCTCAAAGGTGTAGGTACGGCTAAAGCCGATTTGCTTGCCAAAGAGTTAAATATCCGATCTGTTGAAGACTTGCTCAATCATTTTCCTTTTCGCTATATCGACAAAACCAAATTTCAGAAAATATCTGAGCTGACAGGTGATGAGGACTATGTACAAATCAAAGGCCAGGTGGTACAGTTACAAACACTCGGCGCCGGTAGATCAAAAAGGCTGGTTGCACAATTTACAGACTCAAGTGGCCAGATTGAGCTTATCTGGTTTCAGGGAATAAAGTGGATCGAAGATTCCTTACAGTTAAGAACTGAATATATCGTGTTTGGCAGGCTTACAGAATTTAACAGAAAATTCAGTATTGCACATCCCGAAATGGAACTTATGGTCGGGCATCCTGCTGTGTCATTTTTGGCTCCGGTTTATCCTTCAACCGACAAACTGAACAAAAAAGGCCTTGACACAAAATCGCAACGCCGTATATTCAGACAATTGACAGAAAAACTGCTTCCTGCAGACCTACCCGAGATATTGCCACTGTACATCGTTGAAAAGCTGAAGCTCTTGTCAAGATTTCAGGCTTATCAGTTTATTCATTTTCCACCAGACTCCGCACACCTTCATGCAGCCCAGAAAAGGCTGAAATTCGAAGAATTGCTCTGTATGCAGTTAAAGATTCTTCAGTATAAAAATCGCAAACAATCGTTGATTAAAGGATATATTTTCGAAAAAGTTGGCGATTTGTTTAATGGATTTTACTCAAAATACCTGCCGTTTGAGCTGACCAATGCTCAAAAAAAAGTGATTAGAGAAATACGCAAAGACATGGGCAGCGGAAAACAAATGAACAGACTACTACAGGGTGATGTCGGTAGTGGCAAGACCATTGTAGCACTTCTGTCAATGCTCATAGCACTCGACAACGGGTTTCAGGCGTGTCTGATGGCACCGACCGAAATACTTGCACAACAGCATTTCCAGTCTATTGAAGAATTTATTAAACCACTCAATATCGGTATTGGCTATCTCTCTGGCTCTGTCAAAGGAAAAACGCGTAATCAGGTACTGACAGCACTAAAAGATGGTTCTATTAAGATAATCATTGGCACTCATGCACTGCTCGAGGACTGGGTAGAGTTTCAGAAAATCGGCCTCGCTATCATCGATGAACAACACCGCTTTGGTGTCAAACAAAGAGCAGCACTTTGGTCTAAAAGCACTGTGCCGCCTCACATACTGGTGATGACCGCCACACCTATACCAAGAACATTAGCCATGACGCTATACGGCGATCTGGATGTTTCTGTCATTGATGAATTGCCACCCGGCCGTAAAGAAATAAAGACACTTCATTTCAACGAAAATAAAAGACTACGCCTGCTAGGATTCATACGTGAAGAGATCAACAAAGGCAGACAGATATATATAGTGTATCCGCTCATCGAAGAATCAGAAAAACTCGACCTGCTGGATCTCGAAAACGGCTACCAGGCATTGCTAAGAGAATTCCCGATGCCCGAATACCATATATCTGTAGTACATGGTAAGATGAAACCTGAAGACAAAGAATACGAAATGTCGCGTTTCATCAAAAAACAGACCCAGATAATGGTAGCTACCACCGTCATAGAAGTAGGTGTCAATGTACCGAATGCTTCAGTAATGATTATAGAACACGCCGAGCGATTCGGATTGTCGCAACTGCATCAATTACGTGGGCGTGTGGGGCGTGGTGCCGACCAATCGTACTGTATTCTAATGACTTCTTTCAAATTATCCAAAGACAGTCGCGAACGTATAAAGACAATGTGTGAAACCAACAATGGTTTTGTAATAGCAGAAGCTGACCTTCGACTTCGTGGCCCGGGAGATATAGAAGGTACGAGACAGAGTGGTTTATTTGGGCTTAATATTGCCGATCTGGCAAAAGATGCGGCCATATTAACAACTGCACGTGAGATAGCACTACGCATACTCGATTCAGATCCTGAAATGAACGAACCTCAGCACACAGCCATAAAACGACACATTGACCACAGATATCGAAATCTGCAAGACTGGAGCAGCATTTCATAAAACAAAAAAAGCGACAGATATGATAACTGTCGCCTAGAAACGAATATAGATAAGAGGTTATAAAGATTTTTGACTTAACCGCCGGATTTTAATTTTACTGGCATAACCTTGTTCTGCCCATTGCGGTTGATGGTTATGTTTATTACCTGACCGACTTTTGCAAGTGCAATATTCTCACGCAAATCATCGAAATTCTGTATTTTTTTACCTTCGATGGCAACTATCACATCCTTGGGCTGAATACCGGCTGATTGTGCTGATCCGCCTGACACAACATCATTCACGAACATACCTTCCTTTACTTTCAATCTGTGCTCGCTGATAAGTTTTTCATCAATATCATTGACCAATACACCAAGTGCACCTTTCTTTACATTTCCATACTGGATAAGGTCATCTACTATTCGTCTGAGTAGATTGACAGGTATAGCAAAAGAATAGCCAGCATAAGAACCTGTAGGTGAAGCTATGGCTGAATTTAGCCCTACGAGTTTACCTTCAGGATCAACAAGCGCACCACCCGAATTGCCCGGATTGACAGCCGCATCTGTTTGTATAAATGCCTCCAAAGCGTCTTTTTCGGGTATTACATCTAGTTTCCTGTGTTTCGCTGAAATGATTCCTGCCGTTACAGTAGAGTTGAGATTAAAAGGATTGCCCACTGCCAGCACCCATTCGCCTACTTTAATATTATCCGAATCGCCAAACTGGATGGCAGGCAAATTGTCTTCATCGATTTTTATCACTGCAAGGTCAGACTTCGGATCGCGCCCTACGACCGTTGCTTTAAATTTTCTGTCGTCGTGCAGCGTCACTTCAATATAATCTGCAAAATCAACGACATGGTTGTTTGTAACGATATATCCATCAGGAGAGATGATGACACCCGAGCCGGTACCTTCCTGAGCTCTTGGTGCGCCATAGCCCCAGAAGAAATCCTCACCAAACGGACTCCTGTACATGCGTTTGTTGGCCGTCTGCTGACTTTCCTTTGCCCGGATGTGGACCACACTCGGCATAGTTTTTTCTGCTGCATAAGCGAAACTTGCAGGAATAGAGCCTACACTACCCGTATAAGCAACATTAGCGGCAGGTTTACTGATCATTTCTGCCGGCTTTTCCTTTTGTAAAATCCTTGTGCCACCTAATACTATGATACCACCAAGGATACCTGAAATGATAAATGGAATGATATTTTTTAACATAATTAATTGAGATTTTGTATGTTTGATGTATAAAATGTGTATGTAAAGTTAACGAATAGAAGCATAATTAGATTTTATGAATTAATTTGTTTAACTATCTTTTAACAATAACAACATTATCGCTCTGCTTGCCTATGGAGGTACAAGATATAACAGATCATTTTTTTGTAAAAAGACCCGAAATACCGGCATATTCAGCGTATCAGAAAATACTTGAACGCAACGGTCTGTTTGCCTTGCTCGAACCGGAAACTTCCATCGAAGCCGAATTTATAACAAGACCGGAGGTAATAGAAGGACTTATGTGGGGACTGCCTCGGTATGGTCATCCTGAGGGTAAGGTAGCTTACCACATAAAGGAAGTATTTAATAACATCAACAATCTTAGAAATGAGGATGCAGACACACGTACAATGTTGAGAATTATCGCACTCATCCACGACACATTTAAATATCAGGAAGACAGAAATGTACCACGTGATTGGACTAAGCATCATGGCGTACTAGCACGCAAATATCTCGAAAACCAAAACCTGAGTTTCGAATTATGCGAAATAACTGAAATGCACGATGAAGCATTCTACGCTTGGCGGGCAGCAGTGGTTGAAAAAAATCAGGAGCTCTCAGATTCTCGGTTAAAAAGACTGGAAAATCGTATTCCTAACCATTTGAACGAATACTTTCTGTTTTTTCTGTGCGACACACTCACCGGCGACAAACTCCGAACACCTGTCAAGTGGCTATTCGAAAAGGCAAAGACGAACGGGTGGTTTTAATACTGGTTGGACAAATATTGCGCATAAAGTTATTATAGCATATTATTCAACAATCAAAATGTAGATTTTGTCTCCAAGTTGTGTGATAAAATCGAGGTATGTTACAAAATTGGGGAGTTTAAATGTTAAAAATATTGAGTAGTAATGCTACTTTTGGGGCATGAACAATGAAAAAGAAAATATTTTTGAAGAAGAGTTGCTCAGCCACATAGATGCACTACACAACTTTGCCTTTTATCTGACACACAATGCACAAGAGGCAGATGATCTGGTACAAGAAACTTACTTCAAAGCATTCAAACACATCAATTACTTCCAGGATGGAACTAATTCGAAGGCATGGTTGTTTAAGATATTGAAAAACAACTTCATCAACGAATATCGCAAGAAAAACAGAGGTGGCGTTAAAGTTGATTTTGAAGATGCTCTTAGGGGAGTCGAGGGTGATATTGATATAGAAATACCTGAAAACATTGAGTTTGACCCGGAGTTGGCAGGAATGATATTGGGTGATGAAGTAACCAATGCTCTGAATAGTCTTTCTGTAGAGTACCGTTCTTTGATTGTATTGTGTGATCTTGAAGATTTCTCGTACGAAGAAATTTCAAAAATTCTGGGAATACCGCTCGGCACAGTACGTTCAAGATTGCACCGCGCTCGTGCAATGATAAAAATCAAACTCTATGATTATGCTAAGAAAATAGGCATTTCTACAAAAAAATGATTATATGAAATTCAAAAATTAATATTTGGAAATGTAAAAATTGACCCAACAATGGAAGAGCAAAATAAAAAAATAACAGAAAAACAGGAACCAAATGCACAATTCGCAAATAATAAGGACAGAAATATTTGTTACTCAATGTTGCCTCCCAATTTACAAGAAAACATAATGCCATCTTACGACCAAGATGAAAATTTCAGGAAGCTTATCAAAGAAAGAGTTGACCGACACAAGAGCAATTCTGGTTTGCTAGAAAACATTCTCCGAAAACTAAAAGGTAAATGATTAACGTCGTTGTGTGTCAAGCACGATTTCTATTACTGCTTATCATAGCGGGAGTCTCATTTTTAATTACATCATGTCATCCGGATCAGGAAGCAAAGAAGCAATATCTTTCTTCTCAGGAAATACAGGCACAGCTAAAAAAAATTTGGCATGACGACCAGATTTACCGTGCCCGCGCAGGACAACTTCGCCAAGAAAACAAGGGCGTCAGAACACCTGAAGAAGGTGAACTCTGGGCAAAACAAACAATACTCGACTCCATCAACATGAATCTCGTGGAGGCTATCATAGAAAAAGTAGGCTACCCTACAAAAACTATGGTAGGTGACTCGCTCAAACACGTAGCAGCTCTTGTTATCATGCACAATCCAAAACGGCAGTCGAAATATGTAAATACTATCTGGAGCGCAGCACGCAATGGTGATATATTATTGACCGACGCAGCTACTCTTGAAGACCGAGTATTGATGTTTGCCGGCAAAAACCAGAAGTATGGTACACAAATGAAGTATGACACCATCAGTATCGATAAAAAAAGCGGTACCGTCAATACGCAACTCAGAATCTGGCCGATAGAAAATGCAAAAATCGTTGACAGCCTCAGGGCATCCATCGGTCTGTATCCTTTAAGCCGCCAATGCGAAATGATGAATCTTGATTGTAGCAAGGTCAAAGGTTATACTGTCAAATAAGTAGAAATACTCCCCTTCTGCTTCAAATAACACAACTCTTGCCTTTTTGTCTATTGCTTATTTTTACAAAAAATATTTCTCTTAAAAAAATACTTTTCGAGATACTATTGTAAATATCAAAAAATACTTTTACCTTTGCCCCCGCTTCCAACAAGCAAGATGGTGCCTTAGCTCAGTTGGTAGAGCAATGGACTGAAAATCCATGTGTCCCTGGTTCGATTCCTGGAGGTACCACATAGGCCTGAGTGATTTCGCTCGGGCCTTTTCATTTTATTGATGTGTTAAAATTTTTTAAGAAAATATATTTTTCATGTTCGCGAAATAAGTTCTCTGAAAAAGAACGTAACTTTGTGCATCCCTTCAAATAATCACACATTAAAATTCGTCTATGAGCGACCCAATTAAGCATGAATGCGGTATTGCAATGATACGGTTACTCAAACCTATCTCTTATTATGAAGAAAAATACGGTACTTCATTCTATGGTCTGAAAAAGCTTCAGTTGCTAATGTACAAACAACGCAACCGCGGACAAGACGGTGCAGGTGTCGCTACCATCAAAATTGGTATGAAACCCGGCGAAAGGTACATATCCAGAAGACGCTCAAATTCTCCTAATTACCTGCGTGACCTATTCGATGGTATATTCTCCAACTTTGTTAATCTACCGGACGAACAACTACATAACCCAGACTGGCTCAAAAACAACAAACCATACATTGGCGAACTGCTCATGGGTCACCTGCGATATGGCACACACGGCAACAATAGTGTCGAAAACTGCCATCCATTTTTAAGGCAAAATAACTGGATATCAAGAAATCTCGTGCTGGCCGGCAATTTCAATATGACCAACGTAGAAGAACTTTTCGAAGAACTCGTTGAACTCGGTCAATATCCTAAAGAAAAAACCGACACGGTTACTGTAATGGAAAAGATTGGTCATTTTCTCGATGATGAAGTGCAGCGAGTGTTCGACTGGTTCAAGTCTGACGGTTACTCCAATACCAAAATCAATCAGCTTATAGTCCAGCATTTGGATTTACAACGCATACTCACCCGTGCATCCAAAAAGTTTGATGGCGGTTATGTCATAAGTGGCATGATAGGCCATGGCGATATGTTTGTAATGCGTGACCCCAACGGCATCAGACCTGCATTTTATTATCAGGATGAAGAGGTAGTAGTAGCTGCTTCCGAACGTCCGGCCATTCAAACTGTATTTGATGTACCGTTCGCAAGCATCAAAGAAATAAAACCCGGACACGCACTCATAGTAAGAAGTAATGGAAAACTGGATGAGCAACCGTTTATTCAACAGAGTACCGCTACGCCTTGCTCCTTCGAAAGAATATATTTCTCAAGAGGTACTGACCGCGATATATATACCGAACGAAAAAAACTAGGCGAATTATTAGCCAAACCTGCACTCGAAGCGGTCGGTTATGATTTTAAGCACACGGTATTTTCATTCATCCCGAATACGGCTGAAGTAGCATTTTATGGCTTGATTGAAGGACTCGAAAAAGAACTAAATAATGTCAAGCTAGACAAAATAACAAAACTCGGTGACAAGCCTAATGCCTCCAAGCTCAAAGATATACTGAGTATGCATGTGAGGGCAGAAAAACTCATCGTCAAAGACGACAAATCTCGTACATTTATAGCTGATGAAGCAACACGTGGCAACATGGTAAGTCATGTCTATGATGTCACTTATGGGCTGGTTGAAAATAATACAGACACATTAGTACTCATTGATGACTCTATCGTTAGAGGAACAACCCTTCGCGATTCTCTTATAAGTATCGCTGCACGGTTACTACCTAAGAAAATCATCATCTTGTCGTCCGCTCCGCAAATAAGGTATCCTGACTGTTATGGAATAGACATGTCTGTCATGGGTGACTTTGTAGCATTTTCTGCACTGGTAGCACTTCTGAAAGAAAATGGGCAGGAACATTTGCTCGACGAAACATACGAAAAATGTAAGTCGCAACAATCATTGCCTAAAGATCAAATCAAAAACTACGTCTCAGAACTGTACGGATTATTCAGCTACGAAAAGATTACTCAAAAAGTAACCGATATCATTACTCCGAAAGGAATAGGTCCAAAAATAGAAATTATCTTCCAGACGCTTGATGACCTGCATACTGCCTGCCCTAATCACAAGGGCGACTGGTACTTCTCAGGTAATTACCCGACACCGGGTGGTAACAAAGTGGTGAATAATGCCTTCATCAACTTTATGGAAAAATCGAATGTAAGGGCTTATTATTAACGTGAAATCTACATTTTGCAGAGTTGCACTTCCTTACCATAGGAATGATTAGCAACAATACATTACAGTAGCAGGTACTGGTATTCTATCAGGCAGACTGACCAAAGTTTTGTGCTTTATCTGTCAACTTCTTCCTCAGGTATGCGGACAGTGTCAACACCAACATTGCTGTAGCTGAAATGTAAATCCAGGCAGGTACAGGCATCGGATCACCAGCTGCATAGGAATGAAGCCCGGACAAATAATAATTGACCCCAAAATAGGTGAATATTACCGACCATATTGCCCACAAACTGGCTATATTGAATGTAAGGGTTCCTCGTAGCTTCGGCACAAGCCTTAAGTGCAATACAACAGCATAAAATATTACTGAAATGAATGCCCAGGTCTCTTTGGGGTCCCAGCTCCAGTATCGTCCCCAACTTTCATTAGCCCACATGCCACCCAGGAATGTACCAATTGTCAAAGCAAATATACCAATGGTGAGCGACATCTCGTTTACGATGGTCATCTCCTTTATCGAATGCTGGATTTTATCTGTGGGCTTTACACAATAAAGAATCAGCGAAATCACACTCAATACAGCCGACAAACCAAAAAAGCCGTAACTTGAAGTAATAATACCCACGTGAACCATCAGCCAGTACGATTTAAGCACGGGTTCGAGCGGTGTTATTTGCGGATCGAGCATGGAGCCACCGTGTGCGAAACCCATCATGATCATAGCAACTAGTGCGCCTGCTGCAGGAATGAATGCGTTGCGGTTTTTGTACAAGATTAACCCTGCCAACACCCCGATGCCCGAGATAAATACAATTGCTTCATATCCGTTACTCCAAGGTGCATGACCAGACAAATACCACCTTATACCCAGTGTCACAGCTTGTACTAATAAAGCTGCTACCAAAAATCCGAGCAATACTTTTGTAAGAACGCGTATAAGTTTATTATAAGTAGTGCCGGTTGACAACACTTCTGCAAAGCCCAATAAAACAAGACACATTCCCAGCATGCTATACACTATCATCAGCCAGAAGAACGCATTGGCGTGATTGTAGAGTATTTCAAGATTTACTTTGGCATCTGCCGGAACCACCTTAGCGCCCCAAGTCTTCTGAAGTTTGCTCATGATATCGATGTTCTCATTTGCTTTTTCCCACTTGCCAGTTTTTAATCCATCTTTAACGGAGTTGAAATAATTGGTAAGTACAACATAAGCTGTGTCATCTATCTCTACCGAATTATGGTCTGAGCTATAGATCCAACTATGCCAAGTGTTATTCAGATCATCCTTAACAGGTACAACTTTTGTATAATAGCCATAAGCCACATTGCTGAATATATTGAAGCGTTCTGTAACATCTATGACTTCTTTATCATAATTCGTCTGGTCAGCTTTCCTCTTACTGAAGGATGCATTCACTTTATCTTCAAGTATAAATGCTCCTGTCTCAGGGTCGAGCAGATTGGCATAAGATGTATAGCCTTCATCATTTGCTTTTGTTTCTTTCAACAGAGCATCTCCACCTTTCGAACCTACTTTGATAATTGGTTCTGTAGCCCAAAAAGCAGGATCTACCTGCATAGAAATAAACCATTGTTCGGAACTGAGCGACAGCCCTGCATTCTTATAATGGTCTTTTTTGTATAGCTTACGCAAAAGCTCCAATGTGTGTGTGTTCATTGGTTTGATCCTTCCCTGGAAATCCTGAACCAGAAGATGTGCAAACTTTTCAGCATGTATCGGATTTATTCTTTTATCCGGCCCAAGTTCATCCGGCCGGGCAAACTGAGCTGTCGGGTTTGCCTCATGTTCCGACATTTGATGGACATGCGTTGAATCATGCACTCCATTTTGTCCATAACCAATTGAGGATACACACATAGCAACTATAACTAAAACACTTTTCATGGTATGCATCTGCTTCAGACTTTCATTTAGCTTCCAAAAATGGGTATCTTTCCAGAATAAACTGAAAAACATACCCGCAAACAATAAAAAGTATCCGAAATAGGTAATATTGGTACCCATACGGTCTGCATTAACTGATAATATAGTACCGGACTGATCAGGGAAATAACTGGCCTGAAAAAATCTGTAACCTCGGTAATCCATCACGTTGTTCATATATATCCTATGCTGCTTCTCTTTTTCTCCGTCTATCACAGTTATTTTGCTTTCATACGACGAAGGGTTATTTGAGCCGGGATAATGATCGAGTTTAAAGTCGTCGCAACGTAAAAAGAATGATGTGTGCAGCATTTTCGACCCAAACCCAACTGACACATCCAGCCCATTTAACTTTACCGGATTATTAAGCGTTAGTATTCCTTGTCCGCCTTTTAGGTTTACTGTATCCCTGTCCTTTCCCGAACTAAGCTCTACTTCGATGAGCCCCGGAAGATTCTTCTCAGAGGGGTTATTCTTATCTCCCTTGAAATATTTCATGACACCATTGAATGGTTTTTCAGGTATAATAAAACTGCCGTTACCTACTGTATAAAGTGCACGATGATTAACCATAGAAGCTTGATTGGCCAATAGTGTACCTGAATTTTGTGAAAACTTAGTAGTATCAGTAATCATTCCCATCATTTGACCCTGCATAGACATGTACTCTCCATCAGTAGGAAGTGTTAATTCTATATCACCATTCTTTTCTACCAGTCGGACTATACCTTCTGTAGTATCATTGAAGCCTACCAATGTGCCATTAATGCTTTTTATTTCGCCTTCGGCAATATAGTTATTTACCCTTCCTTGCTCTCCCATCGATACCAGTTTTATCATTCTTTTGCCGGACTCCGTTAGTACTACAGAATCTTTTGCCAGCGGAATGTAATCAAGCACTTTAAGTGTTATGGTTTTTTTGTCAAAAATAAAATCCTGAGAGAATGATCTTTTGAATGGCCAACTCGTAATTTTTCCATTGAAATAAGACATCTGGTAAGGATATTTATCATAAATCATAGCTTTTTCGCCATCACTCACATGTAGCTTAAAATAAGTAAGGTCGCTGATGATTTCGTTGGTGGTCTGACCTTCCTTAATAGGCATCTGGCCTTCAAAACTTATATAGCGTGTAACTGCACCGCCAATAAACATAAATACAAACGCCAAGTGAAATGCCAAAACCGGCCATTTTTCACGTCGTGTAAGTCTATAGACAGAAATATTTCGGATAAACAAAACCACAAGCCAAAGCATCAGTAATTCGAACCATGATGCATTGTATATTAATGTTTTGGCAGTAGGTGTATCAAAGTCATTCTCAACGAATGTTGCCACAGCCATCGATATACCGTATAATAGCAAAAGTACGGTCATGGTACGTGTTGAAAATAACATTTTACTCAATGGGTTCATTAGTATTTTATTGGTCTGGATTGTTGTAATTTTTGCTATATCAAAATGTCCGGTTGTAGCAGCATGGCGCAAAATTTTATCCGAACTATTTCATGCTATATAATCATTTAAACCGGAAAAGGTTCGTACTTTTTATTTCAATGCGAAAGTAAGATTAAATCAGGAAATTATAACCTTGATAAAGCTATAATGTGAGTTAAATACTTAACTTGAATGAATAAAAAACAAGATCCAAGAATATTAGTTAATTATCACCTATTATGAAGCTGCTTATTTACCTGAATTCTGAATCAACCTAGCAGAGATTCGCAGAAAATCCATCTCTGTAATGATACCCACAAGTTCATTACCCTGTACTACCGGCAAACTGCCAATGCCATGTTTTTTCATTTTTTCGACAGCATCAATTATCCGTTCGTTCGGGCCAATGGTTATGGGTGTATCAATCATGATATCACGTACCAGTACGGCATCTTCTGTTTTCATCTTTGCCCTCTTTGCATAATAGCGAAGTATGAGTCTTGAGGTGATCAGACCAATAAGATTCCCCTTGGTGTCTTCAACCGGGCAATAATTGATCTTTCGCCAGTCCATCATGTCTGCTACCAGCTCTACCGGGTCGTCTTTCTGACAGGTAAACAGGTCGGTTTCCATAAATTCATTTACTTGCATCTGTGACGGGTTGTAATGTTCCATATCGTTAAGGTTGGGTAATGGCCAGTTATGTACCGGTATGTGTTTTTGTTGGTTGGAGATGATACATGATGTGAGTACCGACAAAGCTTCGTCAACGGTGGTCTCAGACTTGAGTTTGGTAAATGCTCTCAGTATCCACCTTGAACCGTTCATGTGCTTTTTAGCGCGCTCTTCGATGATGCCAAGGTACTTGTCAATGTCACCACTATCTACTTTGCAGGACTTCAGGCCTTGTCGTGCCATAGGTAGCAATTCTTCAAGAATCAAATCACATGCCGACACCTTCTTATCCTTAAACCATGTAAACTCGGAGTCAATCCCAAATTGCGAAGCCTTCATAAAATTGTCTCTGACATCTTCATACGATATCTGAGAAGTAATGTCGGAATACTGCTCTCCTGCTGCCATCATCGTGCCTAACCAGAATGCAGCGTTCGCCGTCTGGTCTTGTATTGTAGGGCCTGCCGGCAAAACTCTGTTTTCGATGCGAAGATGTGGTTTTCCATTTGCCGAAATACCATAGCATGGTCGGTTCCACCGGTACACCGTCGAATTATGTACCTGTAGCGCTTTTAGCTTTGGCACTTTGCCGTTTTTGATGAGCTCGAGTGACTCCTCTTCTATATCAGTGCCTAATAATACCCTGAACCGTGATATATCTTCTTTGTAAATTTCAAGAATCGAATCTTGTAGCCAGCCTTTGCCGAAATTGACACGCGGACTTCTTTCGCGCATGTGATCTTGTGTGGTTCTGGTATCAAGTGCCTGCTGAAACAAGGCTATACGGTTCTCATGCCAAAGTCTCTTACCAAATACGAGCGGGCTATTGGCTGCAATGGCAAGCACAGGTGCCGTAATAGCCTGCGAAATATTGTACATCTTTACAAAATCCTTAGGTGATACCTGCAGGTGTACCTGGTAAGAGGTGTTGCAGGCTTCAAGGAGTGGTGAATCGTGACGGATGTTAAGCTCATCAATACCATTGAGCCTTAGCTCGAATGACTGACCTATAAGCTGGGCTTTTATGGAATTCATCAGGGCATAATATCTGTCTTTGGGTGTCAGGTTTTCTATGTCGAGGTCATTCTTTTGCAATGTCGGCAATATACCCGTAAGTATAATACTCGCATTGTAGGGATGCAGATATTCTTGTATCATATTGAGATACTCATGATTTTCAGCCTCTAAGTCACGAAAACAGCTACCGGTAAACTCTTTTGGGTCAAAATTGGTCTCAAGATTAAACTTAGCAAGTTCGGTTGTAAGCCATGGGTAATCCTTCATCTTTTCGATGATTTCCATATTGATCTTCGCTGGCTTGAGCGAATCTCTATAAACTAAGCACATCTCCTGTTCGGCCCCTATTCGCGTTATTCCGGTCTCAAAGTAATCTTCTTCAAGCATTATCTTAAGTGCTTCTACATCATTGAGTAAATGTCTGATGAAATTATGCATGTACAATTGGTCAGGATTTAAGGTTATACTCTGCTCTCCCATGTTCTATTATTTTTTTTCAAATGTAGTCTAAAAGGTAAATAAAGTAAAATTTTTTTAATGATAAAGTAGTCCGAAGTGGTTATCCAATGTCCGGAATCTCTGCTAAAGCAGGTATGTATATCATTGAAATAGATACGCCTACAAAAAGACTTCACAAAAAAGTACTCAAATTATAAAATACTGCGTTACTATTGTGAAAATTTTTTAAAAATTGAAACTGATTTACGGTTTGATATTGCTTTGTTTGCTCAACATACAGTGCAAGCAGGATGATCGCATACTTTTTGACTTTTATTATCAGCAGGATCTGACATTGCCGGCAGGACTTAGTTTTTTGCAGACACATTATTTCCAGTTTGATGATATACCTACCAACTTTAGCAATCTACTAAAAGCAAAGGGTTACACTATTAAAGATATTGCCAAGGTGAGCCCGGGTTCGGGGTATATGCTTGCTCTAGATTCGGGTGTCAATCTCGACTTCATTCAGGAAGTGAGCATCATGATATCTAGTACCGGGCAGTTTAACAAAGAAGTATTATACTCGGTACAGGTACCCCTCAATGCCGGAAACCACATCGATCTGGCCGGAACACTCGTGGATGCACTTGATGTTCTTAGCAAAGACAGATTTAACCTGCGCATAAGCTTCAAACTACGAGCCAATTGTCCTGAGACATTTGATGCACGGTTTACAATTAAATTTCTCGCCTTATAACTTATTTTCATGAGCAGAAGAAACAAACTTTTTAAGTTCGCAGAAATGCTGACCTTCCCCAATGTATTTGAAAATCCTAATTTTCACAATCCTCACCTTACCGGACTTAATGGTGAGGCAGTGGAAATGAAAGGAAAATGGAATGAAAATTATTTCTCCAACAACCACCCATTGGTACTCGAGTTGGCATGTGGCCGTGGCGAATACAGTTTTGCCCTAGGACAGCGAATGCCTGAAAAAAATTTCATCGGTGTTGATATTAAGGGAGCCCGTATCTATCAGGGAGCAAAAAAAGTACTCGATGCAGGAATGCAGAATGTGGCTTTCCTCCGTACCAAAATCGAACTCATCAATCACTTTTTTTCACCGTCCGAAATCTCCGAAATATGGATAACATTTCCAGATCCTTTTCTACGAGATAGCAAGGCAAATAAACGGCTCACTTCACCTCGCTTTCTTGATATATACCGAAAAATTTTAAAACCGGAGGGCATCATACATCTAAAAACCGACGACCCTAAACTTTACGAATACACACTTGAAGTACTGAGCGAATCAGAAGATTGCGAAATCATTCATCAAGATGATGATATTTATTCAAAAGCATTGTACGACGAAACATTAGAGATTAAAACCTACTACGAAATCAGGCATCTGGCAGATAACAGGACTATCAAATATGTCCGTTTTAAGTTTAAGCACTGAAATGATTAAATCCTTTGTCTTTTAAATCATGAATGTTGCCACCTTTCGTGTGTAATTTGATTCCATCCGATGCCTCCGTTATTTCGCCGGCTATATATACATCTGGTATGTATTTTACCTTGTCGAGGTCTTTCGGATCAACTGTAAATAATAATTCGTAATCTTCGCCACCATATAATGCGCAAGTAATTGGGTCAAGATTAAACCTAAGTGCAAGCATCTCTGCATCCGGATGAATTGGTACGCCCGACTCCTCTATGTAAGCACCTGTACCCGACTGCCGGCAAATGTGGAAAATTTCAGAAACAAGCCCGTCAGAAATATCGATCATAGCACTCGGCACCAAACCTGCCTTTTCAAAGGTTTCAATAATATCAAATCGAGGCTCCGGTTTAAGCTGTCTGCCTACCACATATACTTGGTCTTCAAGGTCAGGTTGTACATTCTGATTTTCAAGAAAAAGTTGTTTTTCACGTTCTAGCAACTGAAGGCCAAGATAAGCAGCTCCCAGATTGCCACTTATGCAGATAAGGTCGCCGGGTTTTGCACCATTCCGGTAACATAGCTTACCTGCCTTAGCTGTACCGATAGCGGTGACCGATATAATAAGGCCTTTGTTAGAAGAAGATGTGTCTCCCCCAATAAGGTCAACATTGTAATTTTTGCAGGCTGAATAAATGCCTTCGTATATCTCTTCAATGGCCTCTATTGGGAAACGGTTTGAAAATGCAATACTCACTGTTATCTGTGTAGGCGTGGCATTCATAGCATATATGTCAGACAAGTTGACTGCCACAGCCTTGTACCCGAGGTGTTTGAGTGGCATGTACATAAGGTCGAAGTGTATGCCTTCTATCAGAATATCCGTTGATATAACAGTTGGTTCGCCGGCATGATTGATGACTGCCGCATCATCACCTATACCGGTAAGAGAAGATGCTTGCACAAGCGGTTTACCTTTTGTCAGTTTGTCTATTAGGCCAAATTCGCCCAGCGTACTTATTTCAGTTCGCTTAACTTCGCTATCCATACGGGTAATATATTTTCATTAAGGTGATTCCACAGCGCATCGTCCGGTAGGGTTGAGCTTATTTCGGTCACTTTCGGATGCAGTGGATTTATAAAATTTAATTTCCAGGCCAGCAGACTTATACTTTTATCAGGATTGGCACGTTTGTCGCCATATTTAACATCACCTTTTACAGGACAATTAAGTGATGCGAGTTGAGCTCTTATCTGATGGTGCCGGCCGGTATGCAGCCTCACCAGCCAGTAATGGTAATTGGTAGAAGAGCCAATAATGTTGTAGTCCAGGCAGGCAGGTTTTGAACCCGGCATCTCTGTATCGTATATATACGATTTATTAGTTTTTTTGTCATGAATGAGCCATTGTTCGAGTGTGGCAGATTCTTTTTCAGGTTTATTGCGCGTTATGCCCAGATACCATTTTTCGATACGGCCATCAGCAAGCATTTCACTCAGCAATGTTGCATTCTTACCGTCTTTTGCAAAAATTACAAGTCCTTTTACAGGTCTGTCAATTCTATTGACAGGGTGCAATCTTGTTTTACAAAAAATTTCTGCAAGCGAAAGCAAAGATTTGTCACCTGTTTTGTCCTCCTGTACAGGCATACCTGCAGGTTTGTCACAGATTATAAATCTATGGTTATTAGCTAAAATAAGATCTCCGATTTTAAAATTTTCGTTTGTACTCATTTATTCAACTTCTTCGTAGTCGGTATATTCTTGATTTTTGGTGTCGTCTTTTTGGCGCTCGTTTTTTCTTTGGTATTGTTTGTTCATTGAAATGACCGGAGCTGCGAACAACTTGTAGAGTAAATAGATTGAAAGTATCAGTAATAAGAACCTCATCGTCTAAATTTTCGACATAAAGGTACTTGATAATCCTTGTTTTGACAATAATTTCTTTTCAATGTAGTTAAACAAAAGCAAAACACCAATATTTTATTAGATTTGCGTTTTGTTTTTTAATTAGAAAAAGTGTTTTAATAAAAATTTCAGACAACATTATGAATTCTCATAACAGAATAACAAACATTACCGGTTGGTTGGTTTTCATTATTGCTTTTGCTGTATATTATGCATCAGCGGAGCGGGTAGGCAGTCTTTGGGATTGCGGCGAATTTATAGCCGGGGCGTACAAGCTACAGGTTGTCCACCCACCAGGAGCACCTCTGTTTTTGCTTATCGGGCGTATGTTTACTTGGGTAGCAAGCTTGCTTTCTAATAATCCTGAAGACATAGCATTTTCAGTCAACTTATTGTCGGGTATATGCTCTGCACTTACGGCTACTTTTGTATGTTGGGTAACCATGATACTCGGCAAACTGGCCATGACCGGGCGCAATGAAGAACCAGATAATAATCAGGTACTGGTTATTGCTGCTGGTGGTGTGGTTGCAGGCTTGTGTACTGCTTTTGCCACGTCTGTATGGTTTTCGGCTGTAGAAGGTGAAGTATATGCCATGTCAACTTTCTTTACAGCTCTTACCCTTTGGGCAATGTTAAAATGGTACAATGCTCCCGATGTACCGGCTTCTGATAAATGGATTGTTTTTGCCGTTTATTCAGCGGCTCTTTCTATAGGTGTACACTTGTTAAGTTTGCTTACCTTTCCTGCATTGGCACTTTTCTATTATTTCAAAAAAACAAAGAACCCTACTTTCAAAGGAATGGTGGTAACTGCGCTGATTGGTACTGTAGCCATTGGTGTTATACAAACATTGATTATTATTGGTATCCCGAGTTTGTTCTCATCCTTCGAATTATTGATGGTTAATTCGTTCGGGCTTCCTTTTGGTTCTGGCCTTATCCCTCTTTTACTCGTTTTAGCTGCTATTTTCTACTTCTCTCTAAGATGGACTCAACGCAATGGTAATGGATTGATACAGCGTATTGTCATGAGCCTGCTGGTAGCAGTTATTGGTTTTTCGACCATAGGTGTCGTTATGATCAGAGCAAATGCCAACCCGCCTATTAACATGAACAATCCAAGCGACCCAATGAGAGTGGTACCATATCTCAATCGTGAACAATATGGTGAAAGACCTCTTTTGAGGGGACCTCAGTACAATGCAAAATACGATGATATCAAGACCACTGACCGATACGGACGTGTAGGCAAGCATTATGAAATCGTTGACCAAAAGATAGATTATGTATATAAGGATGCCGATAAGGTGTTCTTCCCGCGTATGTCTGACTATACTCAAGACAGACCAAGATTGTATAAGGAATGGACCGGTAGCCAGTCTGATGTTCCGAGTTTTATGGATAATATCAAATTCTTCTTCCGATACCAACTCAACTGGATGTACTTCAGATATTTTATGTGGAACTTCGTGGGCAGACAAAATGACAATCAGGGATATTATTCATGGGATCCGAGTAGTGGAAACTGGATATCGGGGATTAAGTTTGTTGATGACGCAAGGTTGTACAAATCTGATTTTATGCCCGAAAAAATGAAGCATGACCCAAGTAGAAATACCTACTATTTTATTCCTCTGATACTTGGTCTGCTAGGGATGTTTTATCATTACCGAAAACGTAAAGACGATTTTCTTGCTATTCTGGCACTATTCATCATCACCGGTATCGGTATTATAATTTATTCCAACCAACCACCAAGTGAGCCACGTGAACGTGACTATGTACTCGCAGGTTCGATGTTTACATTCTGCATCTGGATAGGCTTAGGTGTACTGGCATTGTTCGATATGTTGTATCAAAAAATCAAACTTGGAGAATTGCCGGCTGCTGCTATAGCAAGTGTTCTGGCACTGTCTGCTCCAATATTGATGGGCACTCAAAACTTTGATGACCACAGCCGAAGGGAGATTCGTGCTTCAAGAGATTATGCAAGCAATTTCCTCAACTCTGTAGATAAAAACGCTATTATTTTCACCTACGGCGATAATGATACATACCCGCTTTGGTATGCACAGGAAGTAGAAGGCATTCGTACAGATGTAAGGGTCGTAAACCTTAGTCTTATAGCTGTGGACTGGTATATTGATCAACTTAACAGAAAAGTGAACGACTCCCCACCTGTCAAGCTAAGTATTTCGCCAGATGCATACCGTGGCAACAAACGCATCCAAATACCGATTATAGAAGAAGCCGGGGGACCAATAAGTATCCAACAAGCTTTAAAATTTATTGGCGAGAATCATCCTGTGCCGCTTAGCTCGGGCAGAAGTCTTGAAAGTTATGTTCCTTCTAGGCAAATTTACATTCCGGTTGACAAAGAAAAGGCCATTCGTAATGGTATGATCTCTGCAAACGATACAGCTGCAATTGTTTCAGCCTTGCCAATTACTTTATCAGGCGAATTTATTATGAAAGATGATTTGGCTGTCATGGACGTCATTGGCTCAAATTTCCTTGACCGTCCTATATACTTCGCAGTCACTTGCCGACAGGATAAGATGCTTGGCCTATCTGACTATATGCAGCTTGAAGGACTGGCACTACAGATTATTCCGGTAAAAACCGCAAGCGACAAACGATTTAGTGTCATTGGCAATGGTCGTGTAGCTACTGACAAACTCTTAGATAACGTTACTCATAAGTTCAGATGGGGCAATTTTGATAAAATTCAACTCCCTGTGTCTAAAAGCTATCAGCCAAGCATACAGACCACACGTTATTCTATTCTACGTGGTGTTCAGGAGTTGATAGTTAAAGGTGAAAAAGATAAGGCTATCACATTGCTCGATACTTATTTTAAAGCTTTCCCCGATATGAATTTCCCTTATGACTTTGACATCCTGCCATTCCTTCAATCCTATGTAGAAGCGGGTGCTTATGACAAAGCAAAAACTCAAATGAAGATTCTGGCAAAGAATACGCTGGCCAGTCTGAAATTCTATACATCACTCTCTACAACCGATTTAGAAAGAGGATTCTCGAGCGAATATGGTTATACTCTGAAGACTGTTGATGAAATGCAGGAAATTGCAAAGAAAGGTAAGGACGAGGCATACGCCAAAGAACTTCATGATATGTTCAGTAAATATTATGTAAAAAAAGAACCCGTAAAATGACAAAATTGACCATTGCTATCGGATGTGACCATGCCGGATTTGGCCTGAAATTACCTGTTATCGCATATCTCGAAAAAGAAGAATACAATATTCTCGATATGGGTACTTTCTCTGAAGATTCTGTAGATTATCCTGATTTTGCACATCCGGTAGCAATAGCGGTCGAGAGTGGCAAAGCCGATTATGGCATACTCATCTGTGGTAGTGGCAATGGAGTAGCCATTACCGCCAATAAACATACTGACATCAGAGCTGCACTTTGCTGGAATGAAGAAATAGCAGCACTTGCAAGAATGCACAACAATGCCAACATCATAGCATTGCCGGCCAGGTTTGTATCTATTGAAGATGGTGTACAAATGGTAAAAACTTTTTTGTCAACTGCATTCGAGGGCGGAAGGCACGAAAGAAGGGTTGAAAAAATAAACTGTTGATAATACCACGAAATGAACATTCACAAATTTTCCCATCTGGTACTGTTCATATTGCTGGCAGTTCCTCTAAGTACTGACGCTCAGTCAACACCAAAATCCGAACCTCAGATATACGCCAATTTCATAACAGAAGAAATTCTGAAACAACACCTCAGAGTTCTGACCGCCGATTCGCTTGAAGGTCGTGAAACCGGTACACCCGGTAATGATAAGGCTGCAAGGTATATTGCTCGTCAGTTTGCCAACCTGAAACTGGATGCCATAGGTGACAACCAGAGTTATATGCAAGGCATTTATATGACCAGCTACAAATGGGACCACATCAGGCTTGAGTTCAATGGCGGTGACTTCAGACATTTATTTGATTACATTGCCATACCTTCGAAAAATAAAGACTTAAAACTGAACTATAATGAAATAATCTATATAGGCTATGGAATCGATGATTCAAAATATTCAGATTATAAAAATGTAGATGTCTCAGGAAAGGTTGTACTGATATATGAAGGAGAACCCATGCACAAAGACAAATACGTCATTACCGGCTCTAAAACTCCCTCCGAATGGAGTGCTCAAGACAATGCCTTAAAGCTTAAAACTGCAAAAGAAAAAGGTGCAGCCTATGTTTTGATTGTAAAGGCAGGTATTCAGAAAATGTTCGAAACATACCGCGGTGCCATACTGGGGAATGAGATGGTCCCTACTGCTGTAGGCAATACAGTGGATTCTAACATCGGTCACGCATATATTTCAACAGATATACTCAAGGATATCTTAGGGAGCCAGTCGGCAAATTTCATTAAACAAAGAAACAAAGCCATTAAGAAAGCAAAACCTTTGTCTATGAGTTTTAAGGGAGAATACCGTATAGACCAAAAACTAAGCTTTAAAGATGTCAAATCAAACAATATCTTGGGTTATATGCGGGGCTCTGACCCTAAGTTGGCAGATGAAGTCCTCATCATCACCGCACACATGGATCACCTAGGTAAAAGAGGTGACTACATTTATCATGGTGCAGATGATGATGGCTCGGGTACTACCGCAGTGCTTTCAATGGCCAGGGCTTTCACCAAAGCGGCAGAATATGGATTCAGACCCAAAAGAAGTATCCTGTTTATGCTAGTAACCGGCGAAGAAAAAGGCCTTTATGGTTCGAAATATTATACTACATTTCCGGTGCTTCCATTAGAGAACACAGTAGCAGACCTAAACATTGACATGATTGGCAGAATAGACCCAAAACACATTCAAAGTGCTGATTCGAACTATATTTACATCATTGGCTCTGACCGAATCAGTATGGAATTGCATGAGTTGAGTGAAAGTGTGAATGCAAGATTCTCTAACCTGACGCTTGACTACACCTATAATTCGCCTACAGACCCAAATCGTTTTTATTATAGGTCAGACCATTACAATTTTGCTGAAAAAGGCATTCCAATCATTTTTTACTTCAGTGGTGTGCATGAAGATTATCACAAACCAAGCGATACGATAGACAAAATACATTTTAATCTATTGCGAAAACGGGCACAACTCGTGTTTTATACTGCTTGGGAAATAGCCAACAGACCGGAAAGACTCAAAATAGGAACAAACTAAAAAAGAGTAAGAACCTCATCAACCCCCCAGCGATCAGGTCTTACTCTAAGGATTTTATATCGAGTTATTAACTTCGCAAGAACAACATATTATAAGAAAAAATGATACCAATTTTCTCTGATTTCAGGATTATTCAATAAAAATTTCTGAATATTTTCAGCTATATTATATACCTCATTCATTGTCAATATATTGCGATCATCAATTTTTATATATTTCAGCAATATATTTTAAAAAATTGCCAATATACCGGTGTATGATTTTGCCGGATATTTTATGAATATTAACTTGGTAAATCTGTATAAGAATGTCGGTAAGGCTTAGTAAAAATATCAGGGAATCTACATAAGGTATTAGATAAAAAGAAAGCAGGGAAAAATATTCTTCCCTGCCTTTAAAAATAATTGCACTGTGTTTTTTTTGAAAAATAAATTAGAGTGTTCCTCTTCGGGCCTGCTCTGCTTCGATAGACTCGAATAGGGCTTTGAAATTACCTTTACCAAATGATTTTGCTCCTTTTCTCTGTATAATTTCAAAAAATAAGGTTGGTCTGTCTTCAACTGGCTTTGTGAATATTTGCAACAAATAACCATCTTCATCTCTATCCACCATGATACCCCACTTCTTCAATATTTCCAGGTCTTCTTCAATGATACCGACTCTTTCTTTGACGCTGTCATAATATGTACCAGGTACATAAAGGAATTCGACACCCTTTTTGCGCATTTCTGATACAGTGTACACTATGTCATCGGTTGCTACGGCGAGATGTTGACAGCCAGGGCCATTGTAAAAATCAAGAAATTCCTCAATTTGTGATTTTTTCTTTCCCTTGGCAGGTTCATTTAACGGAAACTTAATATACCCATTACCGTTTGTCATGACCTTACTCATAAGGGCGGTATATTCAGTCGAAATATCTTTATCATCGAATGTAATAAGGTTGGCAAAACCCATAACATTCTGATAAAAGTCTGACCATTCATTCATTTTACCAAGCTCTACATTCCCAACCATGTGGTCTATATATTTAAGCCCCATTGGAGAAGGTCTGTACTCTGTTTCCCACTTCTCGAAGCCAGGTAGAAAAATGCCATTATAATCTTTCCTTTCAATAAAAATATGTACAGTATCACCGTATGTGTGAATGCCCGAACGCCTGACTGTGCCATTTTCATCTTCAAGGGTTTCGGGCTGTAGAAATGGTTTGGCACCACGTAGCACAGTTTTTTCAAACGCATCATAGGCATCATCCACCCATAGTGCAATTACCCTAATACCATCTCCGTGTTTGGCTATGTGTCTGGCAACATCGCTTTCCTCTACAAGTGGTGTGGTGAGTATTATAAGTATTTTGCCCTGCTGCAATACATACGATGTACGGTCGCGTACACCGGTCTCAAGTCCACAATATGCAAGCTCCTGAAATCCGAATGCAGTTTTGTAATAATGAGCAGACTGCTTGGCATTGCCTACATAAAATTCAACATAATCGGTACCATTGATAGGCAAAAAGTCCTGTGCCTTTTCAAAAATTTTTTCTCCTGAGTAGGAATAGTTTTTTAAAGTTGTAAGATTGTCCATAATGATTTTGAATGATTGGTTAAACAGATGTCATTTTACTCTCGAGTGGCTTAACTATCCAAGACTGGTAATAGTCCTCAAGTTCGAGTTTTCTGGCTTCGGTCGTTATCTTCACCGGTCTGAACGGATCTATCATAACCGCTACTTCATTCGTCTGCTTCTTGCCAATACTTCGCTCTATGGCACCCGGGTGCGGCCCGTGTGGCAATCCCTGTGGATGTAGCGTTATCTGCCCCTTCGAAATATTGTTTCTACTCATAAAATCACCGTCAACATAGTAGAGCAACTCATCACTGTCTATGTTACTATGGTGGTAAGATGTAGGTATAGAATCCGGATGATAATCGTACATTCTCGGTAGGAAAGAACAGACCACAAAATTGTTTCCCTGAAAATGCTGATGAACAGGTGGCGGCATGTGAATTCTACCGGTTATTGGCTCAAAGTTGAATATTGACATAGCATACGGGTAGCAACAACCGTCATAACCTACCACGTCAAATGGGTGAGTCTCATACGTATATGGATAAATAAGGCCTCTTTTCTTAATTTTTATATGAAAGTCACCAACTTCATCATGCGTTTCAAGATCGGTAGGCAATTTGAGGTCTCGCTCACAAAATGGCGAATTCTCAACAAACTGTCCGTACTGATTTCTGTACCTTGTCGGGGTTTCTATCGGGCTAAAAGACTCAATAAACAAAAGCCTGTTCGTTTCGGAGTCAAACAATATTTGATAAACAGTACCTCGTGGTATTACTAAATAATCACCGTATTCAAACCGCAAACTGCCATACATTGTCTTCAATACTCCCGAACCTTCGTGGATAAATAACAATTCGTCAGCATCAGCATTTTTAAAATATTCGTCTGTAAGTCCTTTAGTAGGTGCTGCCAGCCCTATGTGCATATCGTCATTTACGAATAGTACTTTACGACTAGTCAAATAGTCATGCTCAGGTTGAAGCTGAAAACCTACAAAACTCCTTGCCTGCAGGTTATCTTCGACAGCTATTTCAGGCTTAACAGAATAGGGTTCGCCTTTAGCTTTGACCAAAGTAGGTGGGTATAAGTGATAAACAAGTGAAGAAATACCTGAAAAACCTTCTGTCCCTACAAGTTCTTCATGATAAAGTTGTCCGTTATTTTGTCGGAATACGGTGTGTCTCTTGGGTGGAATGGTTCCCACCTGTCTGTATAAAGGCATAGTTGCGGATTTTTGATTCAGGCAAAAATGCTGATAATCCGGTTCTTTCCTTATGACTTAGATTTTACACAATTATGATTTTTGTCACCTACGGTTTACAAACAATTATCCTTCCACCAGTGTACCGATAGATTCGCCATTGATGATACGCATCAGATTATCCGGTTTGTTTATATCGAATACGATTATAGGCAAGTTATTTTCCTTACAAAGTGTAAAGGCAGTCATATCCATCACTTTAAGCCCGAGGTTGATAGCATTTGTAAAAGTAATTTTATCAAATTTTACTGCTTGTGGATCTTTCTCCGGGTCGGCCGTATAAACACCATCTACCCTTGTGCCTTTCAGTATAACATCTGCATCTATTTCGTTGGCTCTGAGTGCTGCAGCAGAGTCGGTTGTAAAATAAGGACTTCCGGTACCGCCTGCAAAAATTACTACTCTGTTTTTCTCAAGATGCCTGATGGCGCGTCGTCTGATGTATGGTTCCGCAATTTCTTTCATTTCTATGGCCGAAATCAGGCGACTATAGATACCCAGCTCCTCAAGTGAGCTTTGTATGGCCATGCCATTGATAACTGTGGCAAGCATTCCCATATAATCTCCTGTTACGCGTTCTATTCCGGATTTTTCAGCATCGAGGCCTCGGAATATATTGCCGCCACCGATTACCACAGCTACTTGTACACCTGCCTGCACAAGTTCCTTAATCTGTTCTGCATAATGTACCAGCATTGATTGGTCAATACCGAAATTTTTTTCACCCATCAGGGATTCTCCGCTTAACTTCAAAAGGACTCTTTTGTATTTTACAGGCATGACATTGTTTATTGGTGGCAAAAATAAGCTATAGCTAGTGAAATATTAAAAAAAAAGCGAATCAAAATTGATTCGCTTTTTTTAATTAACCTAAAGCAACATGTTTAAACGCTGTCACTTTGAGATCTTTATGTAACGATTGAAGGTATTCTGCTACTGACATTTTACCATCCTTCACATAAGTTTGTGAATTAAGGGTATTCTCCTGATAAAATTTGTTCAGTTTGCCAAGTGCTATTTTTTCTAGCATTGCTTCCGGTTTTCCTTCCGCACGTGCCTGTTCTTTACCGATTTCGATTTCCTTTTCTACAATACTTGCATCAACACCATCTTTATCAAGAGCCAGAGGTTTCATTGCTGCTACTTGCATGGCAACGTTTCTTCCGGCTTCTTCGTACTGTGGTCCTTCGAGGTTAAGTGCTACGATGACACCTGCTCTGTTACCTGCGTGTACATAAGACAATACCTGTCCTTCGCCTGCATTGGTACTGATAGATTCGTAAGATACGAGTTCGATTTTCTCACCGATGGCTGCAAGGTATTCATTGATTTTTTCTGCGATGCTGATTTTGCCATCAAAAGAGCAATTCAACAGATCATCAATAGTAGCAGGTGTTTCCTTAAGGGCAATCTCTGCTATTTGCTTTGTGAGCTCTACAAATCCATCATTCTTAGCAACGAAATCTGTTTCGCAGCTTAGTCTTACTACTATTCCTTTATTCTTATTGTGTGACACCAATGCAATGACAGCACCTTCTTTTGCTTCGCGGTCGGCTCTCTTTACAGAAAGTTTCTGACCTTGCTTGCGAAGTACTTCTACTGCTTTTTCGAAGTCGCCTTCTGCTTCTATAAGTGCTTTTTTGCAATCCATCATTCCTGCACCAGTTTGGTCTCGTAGATTTTTAACATCTGATGCCGATATTACTAATTCGCTCATATTGTTTTGAATTATAATTTTGTTTATTAAAATATGTTATTATGCTTCAGCATCTTCACCTTCTCTTGCTTCCATCTTTGAGTCTTTTCTCTCTTCGAGGCCTTCCTTGATGGCTTGCGTAATGGTAGAAGTTATCAGGTTGATAGATTTTGATGCGTCATCATTTGCAGGTATAGGGAAGTCAACCATGTTAGGGTCTGAGTTGGTATCTACCATACCCAAGGTCTTGAACCCGAGTCTTTTTGCTTCTGTCAGGGCAATATGTTCGTGCATGATATCAACGATGAACACAGCAGCCGGAAGTCTGTTAAGGTTAACGATACCGCCAAGTACCTTTTCCATTTTATTCTTTTCTCTGGTAAGCGTGAGTCTTTCCTTCTTGGTTAGGTTAGTAGCAGAGCCGTCGTTGAGCATTCTTTCTATATTCTGCATTTTCTTTACCGACTTTCTAATGGTAGCAAAGTTAGTCATCATGCCACCCAGCCATCTTTCTGTAACGTAAGGCATATTTACGCTTTGAGCAGCTTTGGTAACGATGTCTCTAGCCTGCTTTTTGGTAGCCACGAACATGATTTTTCTGCCACTTTTAGCTATTTGTCTGGCAGCATGAGCAGCTTTCTCAAGACAGTCACTTGTTCTGTTTAGGTCAATAATATGGATACCTTTCTTCTCCATGAAGATGTAAGGCGCCATTTTTGGGTTCCATTTCTTTCTTAGGTGTCCGAAGTGAACGCCTGAGTCGAGCATTTCCTGATTAGATGGAATATTCATATTGATATATGTCTTTATCTTGTATTAAAAAATAGAAATTAACGTTTAGAGAACTGGAAGCTCTTTCTTGCTTTAGGCTTACCGAACTTCTTGCGCTCTACCTCTCGGCTGTCTCTTGACAAGAACTTGCGTTCTTTCAATGGTTTTCTGAATTCCTCATTGATGGCTACGAGACATCTTGATATACCCATTCTTACTGCTTCGGCCTGGCCTTTAAATCCGCCACCTTGTACATTAACTTTTACATCATAGATTCCGGCTACTTCTACTGCAGCTAATGGGTCTGTTACAGCATGCTGTATATGTAGTTGTGGAAAATATTCTTTTACTTCCTTACCATTGATGGTAACTTTACCTTCACCTTTTGAAAGGTAAACTCTTGCTACAGAAGCTTTACGTCTTCCTACTGCATTGATCATTTCCATGATTATTAAAATTTAAAAGGTTCGGGCTTTTGAGCAGCGTGCGGATGCTCAGGGCCTGCGTAAACAAATAATTTTTTAAATATAGCATCTCCCAACTTGTTATGTGGAAGCATACCTTTAACGCCTTTTTCAACTATGGCAAGCGGCTTGGTAGCCATTAATTGGGTAGCTTTTTTTCTTTTCTGGCCCCCAGGATACAAGGAATAACTAATGTATTCTTTCTGCTGCATCTTATTGCCCGTAAACCGTACCTTGTCGGCATTTACTACAATAACATAATCTCCGGTATCCATGTGCGGAGTGAAGGAAGGTTTGTTTTTGCCTCTTAACACAGAAGCAATTCTTGAACATAGTCGCCCAACTACCTCTCCTTCAGCATCAATAACGTACCACTTGATGTCTGCATCCTGCGGCTTTACTGAACGTGTTCTGTAACTTAATGTATTCACTTTTTTCTATTATTTTAAATGATTATCTCTATTATCTTTTTGCAAAGCGGATGCAAAGGTACATTCAGAAAATTTTAATTACAACTATTTTGCAATATTTTTTCAAAAATCTTTTTGTAAGTTATTGAAAATCAGTAAAAATTTTGCGCACATTTTTAATAATAGTCTGTATATCAATTTTTGTAGATAATTTTTTATCACAAAAAGTATCCTCTTTTGCTACATACACTCAGCATCTCGCACACCTATGGGCGGCACATCAAGCGCCGGGCTCACATAAGGAATACTCAGACCAAGGCCCCTCAATATCAAAATGACACCTACAATTGCAAAAAAATAGGGTGTTAATTTATTAAATTTATGCCTCAGTCGCTGACTCATCCATTGGCCCATAATGCTTACTGTTAACATCGCAGGTAGCGTACCGATACCGAAGCCTGCCATAAAAAGGGTACTCGATACAAAATCGCCTGTGGTAAATGCTGCGGCTATAGCCAGATAAACCATTCCGCAAGGGAAAAGTCCATTGATATTGCCAATGATAAAAAATCCGCCAACAGACTGATTTTTGAAATAATAACCAACATACCCTAGTAAAGGAGTAAGTATCTTGTTGACAGGTAACATCAGTTGTAACTGTGTACCCAACCTTGGCAAAATAATGGTAAGTAAAATAAGAATACCGGCACCGATTGATATGCTCTGCTGCAGACCAGAGATCGTAATGGTCCTACCAAAATAACCAAATATGGCTCCTAATGTTGAATAGGTAGTAATCCGACCTGACTGGTAAGCAAGTATTGACAGCCACTTATAAAGAGTAGATTTGTTCTGGATAGGTAATGAAAGTGCAAACGGGCCACACATACCTATACAATGAAAATTGCTCATCAACCCAAAAAGAATACCGGGAGCAATTACTTGAATCATTCCACTATATCTTTACCGGAATCTCAGTATAATAATCGGTACCTGAGCTGGTAATACTTATCTTGGCTACATAATTGCCTGGGACGAATTTGTTCCGTTCAAAATCCTGCTCACCTTGTACGTTTACTACCAGGTCAATTTGCTGATCAGTTCGGGCATCGGTGACGTTGTAAAAATGTATCTTGCCACTGGCAGTATTTGAACGCAGTTCTGGAGGTAAAATAAGCTTGATATTGTTGTTTTCAACCTTTATGGCAATTTTTTCCTTCAGATTATTAGCATTTTGCTTGCTGTCAATGATCTTTTGGTATTCGAGTTCTTCTTTATAATAATTTTCAGACACAAGGTCAAAGTGTGTATTCATTGAGGAATATACTATATAGAAAATAAACGATGCAAACAAGATAAATGCAATAATGATGCTTCTGCCCCAGTTCATAAATGGTATTTATTAGTTAACATGTATAGGCCCCATAAAGTTGGTTGAGAGTACATCAATTCTTTCTCCATTGCTGTAGATGCCTATATTTACTTCAGTCTTTCTGTCCTTTACTTGATTTTTAGGTAAGATAATAAAGAAGCTTCCACTTCCCTGGCCTTCCTTATGCACTGGTATGTCCTTGTCACCTGCCATCTTTATCTGACCTGGTATGCCCTCCAACTTGAGCGAAACATTAAGGTTTTTAATCGTTTTGTTCACCATCTTGATGGTATAAAGGTTCGAAAGGCTATCAGTACCTACTTCCTGGTACAACATACCCTGAGCCCGAATGATGGTAGCATCTACGTCTTTTCGGGTTATCAACAGGATACTAAGCAAAGCGACCAGAGCAATCAAAAGCAAAGTATAGAGCTTCATCCTTGGCGTATATCGCAGTGGTTCGTTATTGAGGATGCCGTTCTCAGAAGCATAACGGATGAGACCGAGTGGCCTGTTTACTTTTTCCATTATTTCATCGCAGGCATCGATACAAGCTGTACAACCGACACATTCCATCTGTGTACCATTCCGGATATCGATACCTGTAGGGCAAACTTTTACACATAGGTTACAGTCGATACAGTCACCCAAGTTAAGTATATCTTTGTCCTTTACCTTACCTCGTGGTTCACCTCTCTGATAATCATACGCGACAACCATTGAGTTTTGATCAAGCAATACGCCCTGTAGCCGTCCATACGGGCAGACAACCGTACATACCTGCTCGCGAAACCAAGCGAATACACCATAAAAGATAAATGAAAATACCAGTATGGCTGTAAACCCGCCAATGTGGTTGGATATTGAGTCAAAAATGATTAACTTTAACTCATCAACCCCAATAATATACGCAAGGAACAAGTTGGAAATGAAAAAAGATAACGCAAAGAATATTACATGTTTTGCCGTTTTCTTTAAAATCTTTTCATTGGTCCAGGGACCGTCATTGAGTCTTTTTTGCTTTGGTGCGTCGCCTTCTATTGCATATTCTATTTTGCGGAAGAGCATCTCCATAAAAATAGTCTGAGGACATATCCAACCACAAAACAAACGACCAAATGCTGCCGTAAACAGGATGATTATAACTATAAAAGCAATCATCCCAAGGCCAAAAATGAAGAAATCCTGAGGCCAGAAAATTTTTCCAAAAATAATAAATCTGGTATTGAGAACATCCAGAAGAAACAACGGATTGCCTCTCACTTTGATAAATGGGAGTACAACAAGAATAGCAAAGAACAGATAGCTTACGTAGGTCCGGTAATTATAGAATTTACCTTTGGGTTTTGTAGCATAAATCCATTTTCTGTTGCCATCCTCATCTATTGTGACCATCCGGTCTCTAAAAGATTCATCAGGCAAGAACTTATTATCGTCCTGGCTCATTTCAATTTAATCTAATATACAGGCTAAAGCCTAAAAAACAATTTTTATTTTTGTGCTGCCGCAGCTGCTGTAGAGTCTGCAGGTGGTTGTGCCTCGCCGGCCCCTTCCTTAAACTCTTCACCTTCCGGAGCTTTACCACCGGCAACATTCGTATTCTTTAATGATTCAACAAAACTCGCCAACTGTGCCATTTGCTTACCTGAGAAGCTGTTCTGCCAAGGCGGCATAGCTCTGATACCGTATTTAATAGTCTTAAATACGCTTTTGATATCTCCGCCATTAAGCCAATATGCATCTGTAAGGTTAGGCCCTACACTCCCTGCCCCAGTAGCGAGGTGACAAGCAGCACATGTGGTTTCAAACATTTTTTTACCTTCGGCAATATCTTCTGCTCCTAGCATTTTTACGGTATTTTCATTGAAGTCGTCGCCTTTGGTTTTCAGATATTCAGCCACCTGTTTTTCTGCAACGGCCATTTCTGTCTTATATTCCTGGATAGAGTCAGGAGCTGAGTGACTTACATGGTGTGTCCATAGGTAATAACCTGCGAATAAAATGGTAGCATAAAATCCATATAACCACCATGGTGGCAATCTGTTATCGAGCTCGCGAATGCCGTCATAATCATGGCCCAAGTCAATATCTGCCTGTTCTGCAGCTTTGTAGCCATTGAGTTGGTCCCACCATTTAGCTATTACCCCCTGCGATTCAGGCCCTGCATTGTATTGATCAAGATTATCCTTAGTTACCATTTTTCTGATACTCATCAGCAATACATATATTATTATTGCTTCGATGATGATAACAGCTGTTATAACATAAAATACAGACTGAGCCATTCCACCTATTATTTTCGGTGGAGCTGTCGTTACTGCAGCGGCAGCAGCATCCTGCGCAAATCCAGTCGAAGATGCAGTTATCATCACAATCAGTAATGCTATCGCTTTTAAAATACCTTCTTTGTTGTCTTGCAGATTGCGTTTCATTTTATTGCCGGCTACTTCGAGGAGTACTTTTGTCAAAGCTCTGATAACGAACAACAGTGCAAACATGATTAGTATCATGATAATAGCAATCGGGTTGGTCAGCACTGACATCCATGGAGATTGTTCTGTAGCAGTCGGATTGACCTGAAGCAAGAATCCACCGTTCAAAAAGCTGCTGTTTATAAACTGTTTAAGGATTAAGTTTTCCATACGTTTTAACTTTCTACTGTTATTAAAATTTAATGCTCAGGTTCATTTTCATTTAGCGGAATACGGCTTACTTCATCAAAATCTGATTTTTTTGTACTGAAAAGCCATACTGCCACTACAAGAAAAAACGAACCGAAAATTACAAGAGAAAGCAAAGGGTAGATATCTACACCAACTATTCTTTCCAGGTAATGTACAAATTTCATCTTTTTCTATTTTAATAAATTATTTATTGGCACTATTGCCTTCAGCCTTGATGTCTTTACCCAAACGCTGTAGGTATGCTATCAGAGCAATAATTTCAGTATTTGGCTTTGCTTCTATTTTATCCGATTTCAATGATTTTACTATTTCTTCACTTTGCTTTTTCAGATCATTGTTAGCTACTTTTCCGTATCCTTTTTCGTAAGGAACACCAAGTTTTTGCATAGCCCAAATCATGGATTTTGTCTTTTGGGTGTCTATTTTATCCTTAAACAACCAAGGGTAAGCAGGCATAATAGAACCCGGCGACATGCTTTGAGGGTCGAGCATGTGGTTGTAATGCCAACTATGTGGGTATTTACCGCCCTCACGTGCCAGATCCGGACCAGTACGTTTACTTCCCCACTGGAATGGGTGGTCATATACGAATTCGCCAGCCTTAGAGTATTCACCATAGCGTGCTACTTCATCTCTGAAAGGTCTAACCTGTTGCGAATGGCAAGTATAACACCCTTCTCTTACATATATATCACGGCCGTGTAATTCGAGCGGTGTATAAGGTTTAACACTCGCTATAGTCGGAACATTCGATTTGACTAGGAAAGTAGGTACGAACTCGATGATGCCACCAATAGCTACTACAATAAATGAGAATACTAACATTCGCACAGGTTTTCTTTCAATCACTCTGTGCCAGTAATCATTAGATGGAGCTGTCCAGTTTTTATCAAGTGGTGCAGCTTCAGCTTCTTCCTGCTCTGCAAATTTGCCTGCCTTTATTGTTTTGTACAAGTTATAAGCCATTATACATGTACCGGTCAGGAATAGAAAACCTCCAATACTTCTGGTTATGTAGAGTGGCATAATGTGTGTGACAGTCTCCAGGAACTGGAACTTAAGCTGACCTTCCGGAGTAAATGCCTTCCACATAAGACTCTGTGTAAAACCAGCCCAATACATAGGTACAGCATACAATACTATACCAATGGTTCCTATCCAGAAGTGATTGTTGGCCAATTTCTTTGAGTACAATGGGGTATTCCACATTCTAGGTATCAGCCAGTAAAGGATACCAAAGGTAAGGAAACCATTCCAGCCAAGAGCACCTACGTGTACGTGTGCAATGGTCCAGTCTGTAAAGTGCGAAATGGCATTCACATTTTTCAAAGAGAGTAGCGGACCTTCTAACGTAGCCATACCATAACAAGTGATAGCCACCACCATAAATTTCAATACTGGTTCTTCACGCACTTTGTCCCATACACCACGTAATGTAAACAAACCGTTCAACATACCACCCCAAGATGGAGCTATAAGCATAATAGAAAATACTGTACCAAGAGATTGTGCCCAATCAGGCAGTGCATTGTACAATAGGTGGTGTGGTCCTGCCCAGATATAGATAAATATCAATGCCCAAAAGTGAATGATAGATAATCTGTATGAATATACCGGTCTGTTGGCAGCCTTAGGCAGGAAGTAATACATGAGGCCCAGGTATGGTGTAGTAAGGAAGAATGCAACTGCATTGTGACCATACCACCACTGCACAAGAGCATCTTGTACACCTGCATAATAACTATAACTTTTAAGGAAAGATATCGGGATTTCGATACTGTTGATGATGTGAAGCATAGCTACTGTTACCCATGTGGCAAGATAGAACCAAATGGCCACATAGAGATGTCTTTCACGACGTTTCAATATGGTACCAATCATGTTAATTCCAAATAATACCCATATAACAGCTATGGCAATATCCAGTGGCCACTCTAGCTCGGCATATTCTTTGGATGTTGTGTAACCTGCCCAAAGTGTAAGTGCACCGGCCAAAATGATTGACTGCCAACCCCAAAAGTGGATTTTTGAAAGGGTATCACTATACATCCGCGCCTTTAACAAACGCTGAAGTGAATAATATGCCCCCATGAATATACCATTACCCACAAAAGCAAAAATAACTGCATTGGTGTGCACAGGTCGCATACGCCCGAATGTGGTAGGAGCCCATCCAAGGTTCAATGCCGGATAATATATGGCAATGGCAGCCCACAGTCCTGCCAACATACCAATAATCCCCCAAAAAATCGTCGCATAAGCAAACCATTTTACGGGTCGGTTGTCATAATAAAACTTTTCTAATTCCATCTTTCAGTTATTTAGTTATTGTTTGTTTTAGATTTTTCTTCATCAAATAGTATCCGTACACCAGGTGATATATCATCATCGAATTGCCCGGTCTTGGTACTCCACAAAAACGCCCATAAAAATAATAACGCTATGGCCAAACTCACAAACAATAATATGAATATTACACCCATGTCTATAAATTTAGCACAAAATTACTCTTCATATTTTTCTATCGCTATGACAAAAGTCATCATTAATATTGATAATTTTTATATTTTTACGCTGCACCGGTTGAGAGCCTTCTGTATCTAGCCATTACAAGAGATGTAGTATAAGTGAAAATAATAATACTAAATGTGCTTGCAGGCATAAGTATTGCTGCTACCAGAGGCGATAACTGTGCCGTTACAGAAAAATATACGCCTACTATATTGTACAGTATTGAAAGTATAAAACTACCAATAATTATTTTTTTACCATCTGCACATAATCTTAATAATGCCGGCAACTTTGAAAAACTTTCAGCACCCAAGATTACATCGCTGGCAGGTGTAAAATTATTTCTTGTGTCTGAAATTGCAATACCTACATCGCTTTGCATGAGTGCACCGGCATCATTCAGGCCGTCACCTACCATCATGACCGTTTGTTTTTGTTTTTGCCCGTTTTTGATATATATCAGTTTGTCTTCAGGTTTTTGGTTAAATATAATTGTACTGTTTTCGCCGAATACTTTTTTAAGACTGGCAGCATCCTTATCATTATCTCCTGATAATACTGTGAGCTGATATTTTTTCTTTAACCCGGCTATTACTTCTTCTGCATGCTCGCGGTATTGGTTTTCTATATAAAATTTTCCTTTGTATTCTCCATTTACTACTACACACACTCTCGAACGGTTGTCAGAGTTCTGCATTTGCCCTGTAAATTCTTCTGATCCGAGTTTTATCTCATAGCCTTCAAATATGCTTTTGGTCCCCTGGCCGGGGAATTCCTCGAAACTGATGATCGTTGGTACCTGCCGGATACCCAGATAATCTGATACTGCTTTGCTGAGTGGATGTCTTGACTGTCTTGCAGTAGCTGCTATCCTTAGTTTTTCTGGCTGTGTCAATTCACTTCCTTCATAATGTACCTTGTAATGGCTTGTGTCTGTAAGTGTTCCTGTTTTGTCAAATACAATATGTTTTATACCGGCTATAAACTCTATAGATAATGCATCTTTTAGAAAAAATTTGTTGTAACCGAGCAATCTGATGATAAAACCGTTAGAAAAAGAATTGGACAGCAGCAATGCACACGGACATGCTACAATGAGTACGGCTGTCATTGCAGGGAAAATATTGGCCGGGTTATGTATCCACCAATAAATACCTGCCAATGCAGAGATCGAAAATACAAGATAAGAAAAATATTTGCTCAGATAATGTACAAAACTCTTTTGGTCCTGGTCGGTTCTGGATTTTACTTTTGTCTGTTTCCATAACTGTGTAAGATAACTTTGCGATACATCTTTAAGTATCAGCAAATCAATGGCTGCACCCATTTGTTTACCTCCTGCATAGATGATTTCTCCGGTTTCTATCCTGTTTACTGCTGACTCGCCTGTTACAAAACTATAGTCTATATAAGCCTTGCCATTTGACAATATTCCGTCCACCGGTATAATTTCTTCATTATAAATACGAACCAAATCACCTTTTTTTAGAGCGGATACTTGTACCGGCACTTCTTCACCTTTCTGTATAGTTGTGACAGCTATTGGAAAATATGAAGTATAGTCACGATCAAATTCGAGATGCTGGTAGGTCTTGTCTTGCAATACCCGGCCGAGCAACATAAAGAAGATGATACCCGACATCGAATCGAAAAAGCCTCCTCCAACGCCTGCCATTACTTCATACACACTTCTGCCAAATGTAACAATAATGGCAACAGATACAGGTGCATCAATGTTAAGAAATCTGTTCTTCAAACCTGACCAGGCTGATGTAAAAAATGGTGTGGCACTATAAAAAAATGTTGGTATGGCGAGTAGCAGATTAAGCGTTCGGAATAGCCCGGTCATTGACTTCTCGCTACCATGAAGGCCCAGATACTCCGGAAAACTCATCATCATAATATTGCCGAAACAGAAACCTGCAATACCCAGTCTGTAAATAAGCGATTTAGACGTTTTGGGCTTTGCACCGGCTACATCTCTGAGGCTAATATGAGGCTCATAACCTAAGCGAGTAAGCAACTCGGCTACCTCCCTGAGACCTACTTCCTTATGTTTGTATTTGATTTTTGCTTCCTTGCGTGCAAAATGGATTTCAAGGTTGATGATGCCTTTGTTGAACCTATGAATATTCTCAAGCAAATAAAGGCACGAGCTACAATGTATGGCCGGCAGGTAAAATACAACTTGTGTAAAATCGTTATTGCGGAACCCTATTATCTGACTTTCTACACTATCGTCATCTAAGAATGAAAATTTATTTTCTCTGACACTTGTGCGTTGATTGATACCCGGATGTTCGTTCAGGTTATAATAATTGCAAAGCCCGGTTTCGTTGATTAATGTATATACCAGCTTACAGCCTTCACAGCAAAAGCTGTGTTCTTCTAGTTTGATAAGGTCATTTTCGCACTCCAGACCACAATGCTCGCAGTGTAATTTTACTGAAGTTTTTTCATCCATTACTACCATAAGGGCGCAATTTATGGTTATCTTTTATTAAATCTTTATGATAAAAGTCATGTAATATTTTTAATAGTACCGGATACTTACTAACTTAATGCTTATTTTTGCCTCTAATATCAAATTTTTAAATGAAAAAAACCATATTAATAATTGATGACCATCTGGAAATCAGAGAAAATACTGCCGAAATCCTCGAATTATCTGGTTTTAATGTGCTAAAAGCCGAAAATGGGCGTGTAGGAGTAGATGTAGCTCTTAGCTCGAAACCAGACCTTATCATCTGTGATATTATGATGCCCGGGCTTGACGGATATGGTGTACTGCACATGTTGCGCAATAATCACACTACCGAACACACCCCTTTTATTTTCCTCACTGCTAAGACTGAAAGAAGCGACTTCAGACGCGGTATGGAAATGGGAGCCGATGACTATATCACCAAACCCTTTGATGATATAGAACTACTACATGCCTTAGAAACCAGATTAAAAAAACAGGAGATAATAGAAAAAAAATACAATCGCGAAAATAATGGATTTTCGAACCTGGTTACTGACCTTCAAAATACAGGTGCTCTAACACTCGATATTTCTAAATACGAATCGGAACATTACAGTCGGAAACAACTTTTATACAGTGAAGGAAAAAGACCAAGATATCTTTTCTTCCTAAAATCGGGCAAACTCAAGACCTACCGTGTTAATGAAGATGGCAAGGAATACATTACTTCATTTTACTCAAAAGGCGATTATATTGGCTATCTTCCTTTGTTTGAGAATGTCAGTTATACCGATTCGGCTGAGCTACTAGAAGACAGTGAAGTAGTACTCATTCCAAAAGATGATTTTCTGAACATGGTGTTCAGTGACCTTAGGCTCTCTACCAAATTTATCAAACTCATTGCCGGAGACCTGGCAGATAAGGAAGAAAGAATGCTCAGGCTCGCTTATGACTCCCTCCGGAAACGTATAGCCAAGGCACTGCTCGAAATACAGGAAAAATTCGACAAAGAAAACCTAACCATGACAGCATCCATCACTCGTGAAGATTTTGCCAGGTATGTAGGTACTGCTACAGAATCACTTATAAGAACACTCAGTGATTTCAAATCAGAAAAACTGATAGATATTAAAGAAGGTAAGATACAGATTCTCAACAAAGAAAAACTCAACCATCTTCTCTTCTGACCGGTACAGTATAAATAAAATTTATATCTCGGTTATTTCCCTGCCGTGCTCGTTTTGTCGCTGCAGTGTCCATTTATCTGTCATGTTGGTTTCAAGCCATACATTACCCGATCTGCGATACACTTGAACCCTCAAACCAAATTTTTCAAAGAAGTTGTTTTCAAATTCCTCTACTGTACTATTTTCATTAAACTCGAAGTTTGCTTCTACATGCTGATCACGGATACTCCCTATTTTTACATCGTCAGATATCCGGTTCTTTGAAGTTGTTCTTCCATTTCTTTCTGAAGCATTAACATTAAACTCAAGTCTCAGATAAGGGAACAACTTATTGAAATCGGCCTTTACTTCGGCTATAGTTCTGATGTCTGAAATGTGCAGATTCATCTTTTAATCGAATGACAACTAATAATATTTTTAAAAAAATGGAACAGTAAACGAAATGCAAAAATGCAACAGTTTATTTGCTCTGACACATGACCTACATTTTACTTCATAATGATTTTCGTCAGTCGTCCATTCCTACAAAATTGCTTTATAAGCATTGTGATTGTCAGATTATCGCCAAATAGTTATACTTTTACCATCCAAAATTGATATGAAATATTAATCTCACTTATATAATCAACATACCAAATTGCATAATATATTCTGGCAACGGATAAGCTACAACAAATCGGCTTTTTTATCGGTTACTTTACTATTGTTGTATTTTGTGGTTTCTCTTGGTTGTTATATTCTTGCTGTTGATAACTCAGCCGATGTAAATACTCAAATACCTGAGATAGCCCTGCATCCACCGTTTGTGAGCATGACTTTTATTAGCTTGCAAAACAAAGATACCCAAACTGAAAATAGACTTAAGAAAGCATTCTTTGGCAGCAATATCCATACAGAATTGATACCTGTGGTCAGCTGGCATGAAGCAAAAGACAGCATCATTTTAAAAAAATATACAGGCAAAAATCAATTTACCGGCGAACCACTACCTACCGAGACCATCACACTTAGTAAATCCAAAGAATTGCTCAATAAGGAATACAAAATCATCCGAAAGACATTCCCTTTTGGTACTGATGCCTTTGGCCGTTGTGTTTATAGTCGCATTCTTGTCGGCTCTCGTATTTCGCTCACTGTTGGTTTATCAGCAGTACTTATATCTCTCACCATCGGCATTCTCATTGGTCTGGCAGGTGGTTACTACGGAGGTAAAACCGATACCGTACTTATGCTTTTTGTCAACACCATCTGGTCTATACCTACACTATTACTAGTTTTTGCTATTGTTTTGGCATTGGGCAGGGGCGTTCATATTCTGTATCTGGCCATTGGGCTCACACTCTGGGTTGATGTGGCAAGAATAGTACGCGGGCAGGTAATGTCTGCAAAGCAAAATGTATATATTGACGCTGCCAGGAGTCTGGGTTATGACAACAAGAGGATCATGTTCCGTCATATTTTACCTAATATCATCGGCCCCATATTGGTGATTGCTGCCGGCAATTTTGCTACAGCCATCATTCTTGAAGCCGGACTAAGCTATCTGGGCTTTGGAGTACAACCTCCAACTCCATCATGGGGTAACATGCTAAACGAAAATTACGGTTATGCTCTGAGCGGTTATTATTTCCTCGCAGTAATACCGGCACTTACTATAGTTTTGCTAGTACTGAGTATCAATATTCTTGGAAATTCGCTTAGAGATTACTTTGATGTTAAGATAGATAAATAATTATTTGTAAATTGCATTCTCTAAACACAAAAACCTGTAACTCAAATGTCGCCTCTGGAAAGCAAAGTCAAAGAAAAAAATGAGATTTCGGATCTGGAACACAAGCTCAGTCTTAAACAACTGCAGCTCAACGGACTTATGAGTATAACCCAGGCCATCAATGATAATGTCAAAGAACAGGGTTTGTTTCAGATGTATTCAGACTTCATCAACTGGCAACTCGGCGTAAAAAAAATGGCACTTTTCATCCAAAAAGACAAAGAGTGGGTCTGTGCTACCAGCATTGGGGCGGGTGATACTGTTATTGACGAATCGCTCACACATGAACTACACAAATACGAGAGACTCAACCATCTCGACAACGAAACCCACCCGGGTCTTAAGCAGTTTGATGTCATCATTCCTGTACAACACAAAAATAACCCGATAGCCTATGTACTGATCGGAAGTATAGAAAATCAGGACGATTCATACGGAAAGGTATTATTTATTACTACCATAACCAATATCATTGCCGTTGCTATCGAAAACAAGCGTCTGTTCAAGAAACAAATACAGCAAGAACGACTCAACCGTGAGATGGAGCTGGCCAGTGATGTACAGCACATGCTCATTCCTAGTAAGCTACCGGGCAATAATTATTTCAATTTGTCAAGTTATTACCTGCCACACATAGGTGTAGGTGGTGATTACTATGACTGCATAAGCTTAAGTGAAGAGTCACTTATTATTTGTATAGCAGATATTTCGGGCAAAGGGCTTGCGGCGGCCATGCTTATGTCCAATTTTCAAGCCACCCTACACGTACTTCTTTCAAAAGACACAGAGCTCTTATCTCTTGTGAAGGAGTTAAACAAATCGGTTTATAACATTGCCAAAGGAGACCGTTATATAACATTTTTCATAGCAAAAATTGAAGCAACAAAAAAAACCATCGAATACATCAACTGTGGGCATGTGCCTCCTATCGCTAATATCAACGGGATGATTCTGGAGCTTGATAAAGGAAGCACTATACTCGGCGGATTCGAAGAATTGCCTTTTATCGAAAAAGGAGAGCTTTCGTACAAAGAAGTTTGTACAGTACTATGCTACACCGATGGTATTACTGACATACTCAACAACGAGGGCGAATATTTTTCGGATGCTTTGGTACATGATTTATTCCGACATTCAAATAATCTCACACCAGATGGCCTAGTAGAAAAAATCAAAACCAAAATTCATGAATTTAAACAAGAACAAGAATATACCGATGACATGACCGTGTTAGTCTGTAAATCATATTAAACAATATTGAATCGTGAAAAATAAATACATAGCAGCATTATTATCTCTGTTTCTTGGCATATTCGGTTTACATAAATTTTATCTTGGCGATATCAAAGGAGGAATATTTAGGATTCTACTGTTTCTTGCTCTGTCAATGTTTGTGGAAGATTGGGTCTTCGTCCTGTGGCTTTATTCGCTGATGGAGAGTGTGTTGTTTTTGACTATGTCCACCGAAAAATTTAATCAAAAATACAATGAGCCAAACCTGCATGAATCACGACCTTGGGGCCGCCAACCAGTGGCAGGTACACCCTTTATCAAAGATAATCCGTATATAAAAACCGGCAATGAAAAGTACAAAGATTATGATTATACAGGTGCCATAGAAGAATACACCAAAGGCCTTGCTCTGAGCCCTAATGACAAAGTGCTTCATTTCAATATGGCCTGTGCTTATTCGCTGACAGAAGATGCAGACAAATCTATGTATCACCTCTCAAAAGCAATAGAGAACGGATACAATGATTTTGACACATTACGCACCAAGGACGACCTTGCATTCTTGCGTGTACAGCCAGAGTTTCAGGAATTGGTGAATAATAATTTTCGCTACACCAGACCTCAAGAAAGGACAGAACCTGCAACTAGACCAAAGCAGGAAGTACAAGAAATGCCTGATTTGTTGGAACAAATAAAATTACTCAACCAAAGACGTGAACGAGGGGAGCTGACGGATGATGAATATTTTATAGAAAGAAAAAAAATACTCGGATAAAAATATCCTGTTAACTTTATCCCAAAATCCATTTACATGCATTAGGCATCTTTTTTGTTTAACTTAACAATAACAGTATTTGTGTAGCAAAACGAGAGGTTGATTTGTTAAATGTTTAAATGAATTGGCGATGATTGCTAAAGATATTATTTCGAAAAATGTAACCCCGATAAAAATCGGTGATGCAGCACAAAAAGCACTCCAACTGATGTCGGAGCAAATGGTAAAGCATTTGCCGGTACTGGAGAAAGGCAAACTTGTTGGCGTATTATCGGAAGAAACTCTGCTAAATTGTGATGCAGGGGAGAAAATTGCTACGCTACCTATGAATTTTGCAGGGAAATACGTTTACTGTAAGGATCATATTTTCGAAATACTCAAACACATGGCAGAACACAACATGTCTGTTATGCCTGTGGTAAAAGATGATATGATGTACTTCGGCATTGTTACACAGGATGGTATTATCAAAAATTTTGCACAAGCCGAATCCATCACCGAGCCCGGCAGCATCATCGTACTCGAAACCACCAAACGCAATTATTCACTCGCCGAAATATCCAGAATTGTTGAAAATGAAGGATTTTCAGTCATAGGCCTGCTGATAACTAATTCGGATAATGTTGAACTTATCGATGTGGCCATCAAAATCAATACTACCAATATAAGTGCTATACTTGCAGCATTTGAACGCTACCAATACACCATTAAAGTCACTTACGAAGAAAATGATTATACAGATAGGATAAAAGACAGATTCGATAGCCTGATGTCATACCTTAATGTGTAATTTCGCACATTACTTAACGTAAAGATGTGCGGTTAATACCATTCATTTTCTTTTCTTGTTTTGCTTTAATGATTTTTCTGCCGGCCACAAGTGTGTATGCGCAGAGTGTGGTTATTGACTCTATCGTCATCACCGGACTCAACCGTACCAACAAAGAAATAGTACTGCGCGATATAAATATCAAACCGGGTGATACCCTGGTAGAAAAAAAAATAGAAGCAGTATTGGTTGATAACCGCCTCTTTCTGATGAATACAGGCATTTATTCTCAGGTGAAGATCACATACGAAAATGCCAAAACCAAACCACACGCCATCAATGTACTTATACATATTGATGAAAGCTGGCACATCTATCCAGTACCTTATTTCGAAATGGTGGACCGAAACTTCAATGTGTGGGCACGCAATTACCATTTTGACCTGGCACGCATCAATGCCGGAATCAAACTGTATATCAGCAATCTGACCGGCAACCGCGACCATCTCGATGGTACTTTTCATCTCGGTTTCCATGATAAGGCCGAAGCATCATATTGGCTACCCTATATGAATCGCAAGCAGAATCTCGGTATTCAGTTTACCGGATTATGGGCCAACAGCAAGGAAGTAGCTTATGCTACTACACCGGAAAACGAACAGTTAAGGTGGTTTTTAGACACTACCATTATTTTCAGAAAAAAATTCAGCGCTACACTTTCGTATCAGCCTCGTTTGTTTACCAAACAAAAGCTAAAGATAGAATGGCAATACTACCGTATAAATAAAAGTGTACTCGACAAACTACAGCCTGATTTTTTTGCCTCTCCTGACGGAAAAATGAGCTATCCGGTCATTTCATACAACATCACCAAAGATACACGCAACATCCAACCGCATCCAACAAAAGGCTATGTATTCAATTTTCTGATTGAAAAACAAGGTATCAATAACATCCGGGATGCTCTGATAACCTTAATTGACTTCAGATACTTTCAAAGACTTTCGGCAAAATGGACAGCAACCCAACAACTACGTCACCAGAACAACTGGATAAACAAAGCGACCGACTATTTTCACAACCGTGCCTTAGGTGATGAACTCAACTACATACGAGGTTATGAATACTACATCATCGATGGACAGCAATACGCTTTATCAAAGACCAGTCTGCAGTATATGCTGTTTGACAATTACTGGAATCTTGGAAAATTCATGCCAATTAAATCTCTCAGAAAACCACAAGTTCAACTCTTTCTCGCTTTTAACTTTGATATGGGCTACATACCTTCCGCTAAAAATGTACCAAAAACTAACTTTAACGACAAGCTGTTAAAAGGTGGCGGCATCGGTCTTGAAATCGTAGCTTTTTATGACAAAATGCTTCAAATAGAATACAGTATGAACGAAAAATACGAAAAGGATATATTTTTGCATCTGAACCTCAGTTTTTAATCATTATGAAAATAGCCGTTTACAGCAAAATTTTCAAACAACAGGATAAAGCCTGCATTCAAGAACTCTTTGATGTCCTTCATGAAGAAAAATTAGAGGTCACTGTACATAATCTGTATTTTAATCAACTCAAAAATCATATTGATTTCCAGTCGAACCCCGATTTGTATGAAAAATATGAAGACCTGGTAATACAGGAACCCGACATATTACTATCAGTAGGGGGTGATGGTACTATGCTGGGCGCCACTACACTGGTTCGCGATTCTGATATACCTATATTGGGGCTCAACCTCGGACGGCTAGGATTTCTGGCAAGTCTTGAAAGCAAATATCTACGCCAATCTGTCAAACAATTAAAGCGCGGTATGTATTCACTTGAAAATCGTACGCTCTTGCATCTGGAAAGCAGCGTAGCTTTATTTAACGGGCTCACATTTGCCCTCAACGACTGTACCATCATCAAGCGCGACACATCGGCTATGATACGCATCAAAACCTATATCAATGGATCTTTTCTGAATTCATATTGGGCTGATGGTCTAATCATCTCAACACCTACCGGCTCTACTGGTTATTCGCTCAGCTGTGGCGGGCCTATCATTTTCCCGGATTCAGGCAATTTTGTAATCACTCCGGTAGCACCACACAACCTGAATGTCAGGCCTATCGTCATTTCTGATAATTCGGTAATTTCTTTCGAGGTTGAGGGCCGTGCCGACACATTCCTATTAACACTCGATTCGCGTTTTGAATCAATCACAGCTCAGCATCAGTTTGCGGTAAGGAAATGCGACTTTTGTATCAAAACTGTAACACTCAACGATAACGGATTCATGCAGACCATACGTGAAAAACTCGACTGGGGCAAGGATGCCAGAAACTAAATAGAACATGATCATCAGACTTACACATAATGGTATTCATTATACAGCTGACCTCTCAACCGGTACAGACATCTCTTTACCATTACTTCCCGACCAACCGGGTGTTAATTGCTTTTATGCACCGGTTTTTGACGCACAACCTGTAGTGATGGGCAATTTTGTCGGGTCAACCAAACAGGGTGGCGCTGTCAATTTTAAAAATGTAAAAATTAACCCACATGGCAACGGCACCCATACCGAATGTGTCGGTCATATATCAGTAGAAGATGTCAGTATCAATGACACACTTCGGCAATTCCACTTTATTGCTGAGCTTATCAGTGTCTTTCCTCAAAAATCAGAAAACGCAGACCGCGTTATTACAGAAGATATTTTACGGGCTGTATTTACAAATGAAACAAAATGTGAAGCCCTCGTAATACGTACACTACCAAACGATGATGTCAAAAAAACATTCCATTACTCAGGTACCAATCCGCCATATTTATCTGCCGATGCCATTTCTTATCTGGTAAATTCGTGCAACATTCGCCATTTATTGGTAGATTTGCCTTCGGTGGACAGAGAAGAAGACGGCGGTAAGCTTGCCGGCCACAAAAGTTTCTGGAAATATCCCGAAACACTGGATTTGAACAAAACCATCACAGAGTTGGTTTATATAGATAACACAACCAAAGACGGTCTTTATTTGCTCAATCTGCAGATTGCCTCTTTTGGTATTGACGCAAGCCCCGGCAAACCAGTACTCTATAAATTATATAAAGAATAGTCTCAGGATGATACAGGACCCTGATAAATTATACAGCAGTTACATTAACCTCATCGACAGAAAAGATGAGGAGAAAATTCTGTATTTTGAGAAATTTCACACACTATTTGAAAGCTTGGAGCCCTACAGATATCTACACTGCTACATTATATATATAGAGTCGTTGCTTGAGTTGAATGAATATGATGAAATAGACCAAAAACTCGACACTGCCATATTAACATCACTGGATATCAGGCAGAAAGAAAGATTTGAGACCATTTATTCAATTCTGTTGTTCCATAAGGCTCAAGTTAAGTTTTTGAAAGGTAATACAGATGAAGCCAAAAGAATCATGAACGAACTGCTAAAGATCAAAGAACCAGATGAGGCAACAATCAATCTTCTTTTTCACATCACAGCCACGCCTACACCCAGATACATCGAACGCTTGCACAATGCTTCGGTGATATTGATGCTAATAACAGCTCTATTGTTAATAGTAGAATTATTTCAATACAAATCTTTTAACAGTCCCGACCAGTTTTATTTAAAAATAGGCATCGCCTTAAGTTTTTTTGGTGGTCTTTTCAGTGCCTTTTGTGGTGATTTGTTTCATTATCTAAAATGTAAACTACTGGTTAAAAGGCTTGTTGGCCGGCATAACACAAGTAAACCCTAATGAGTAAAATCCTCAACATTGAAACCAGCACGAGTCAGAGTTCGGTAGCAATAAGTGTTGACAGCCAAGTTATCGCATTTAAAACTTTGTCACCAGAGCTCAATATATCCGGTGAAATCACCTTACTGATACAATCAGCTGCTAATGAAGCACAAATACCACTCCACTCCATTGATGCTGTAGCAATTAATCTCGGCCCCGGTTCGTACACATCACTTCGTGTAGGGTTATCGGCGGCTAAAGCTATCTGTTATGCTCTTAATGTTCCATTGATTGGCACTGATACGTTTGAAATTCTATACAAATCGGTCGAAGATGAATCGGCTTATGATACTATCATGTGTATGGTGGATGCCCGACGCATGGATGTGTATGCGCGAATATATGATGCAATAACAAATCATTTCGAAAAAGATGAATTTGTAACCATGGATGAAGCTTTTTTCAGTCTTTATGCAGGGAAACAGATTTTGTGCACCGGTGATGGAGCAAAAAAATTATCCGGAACATCTTATTTACCCGAAAGTAGTAAAATATCAGAAATAACACAAAATGCAGCCATGATGGCAACCATCAGCCACGAGAAGTATAACAATGGCACGTTATTGGATATAGCATACAGTGTACCATATTATTTCAAATCACCGAATATAACTACCCCGAAGAACATATTTTAGTATTACAAATAAAAATATTTATCAATTTAAAAAAAATCTTTTTATTTTGTGCACATAATCAGGTAAGTTATAGTTGATATTTTTTTTAAATATTACAATTTGGTATAATTTTGGCATGATATTTTTATGAGTAATATTCTAAAACAATCTAGATATGAGAAAGCAAAAAAACGAGCTGATTTTACTAAAAAAAGGCAAAAACGATATTGAACTCGATTATGCCGAGCTACGCAAAGCAGTTTTGGTTTTGCGTGCGGTTAACCATAAACTTAGACAAAATATAATTGACCTACTCGAAGAAAGTGATAGTCTGACCGTTACAGATATTTACATAAAACTAAGACTTGAACAATCAGTTGCTTCCCAACACCTCGCCATACTAAGAAGAGCAGGTGTAGTCATCACTGACAGAAACGGCAAATTCATCTATTATTCAATCGACAAAGAAAGATTATCACAAATTTCACGATTGGTAGAAGAATTAGCCGCTTAATTTTTTATGCTGTCTTAACATCTGAGTTTGATCAAAAAATACCACCCAAAAAAAAGATACACAACACATTATACTGTATAAGTATTTATATGTATTTTGAATTTGTGTTCTGAAAAATGCTGTGAACTTATTGGTTTACAGCATTTTTTATTCGTAAATATTGATAATTTAAAAAAAATTACTGACCTTTGCCGTGTTAATACTTTTCGAATTATTACACAACAACCATGAAAAATACAAAGGTAAACATCGACAACGAAAAGCTCGAGTTGTCATCAGAGATATTGCGGGCACTCACCCACCCACTGCGTCTCAAGATAGTCGAGTTTATTGACAGCAACAAACGCATCAATGTCAACAAAATCTACAACTCACTCAAGCTCGAACAATCCATTACCTCCCAACATCTGAAAATACTCAGAGATGCAGGTATTCTGGAAACAAAACGAACCGGAAAATACATTTTCTACAGCCTTAACTACCCAAGAATAGAAAATTCGGTTATTGCAGTGAACAACTTTTTAGCAAAACAAGTAAAACAGACTCTGATAGAAGAATAATTTACACTGCCTGCTTCACTCTTGTTTCTATTGCTATTCTTTCTTACCCAAATGCCTCCCAAGGCTGTACATTTACAACATTACATATCAATCGGGCATCTATACTATAATACAGTATGGACCAATTAAACTATTCCATCAGTGAAAAATCTGTCTTCTGAACAACAGAAGCAGTAATACACCTGTTGTAATGGCAGTATCAGCAATGTTGAATACAGGCCTGAAAAATAGAAAGTGATCGCCACCTACAAATGGCACCCATGACGGAAACTCCCCTTCTGTCAATGGGAAATATAGCATGTCAACTACTTTGCCATGTAGGAAAGGTGCATAGCCACCACCCGGCGGAAACATAGTAGCAACACCACCACTATGGTAAGGAGTCTCTGTAAATATCATACCGTAAAATGCACTGTCTATGATGTTGCCCAATGCACCTGCCAGTATTAAAGTGAAGCATACCAGGACAAAATCGGATTTTCGCTCCTTTATCATATTGATTATCAGGTAAGCCAAAAATCCTACTGCTACTATCCTGAACAAGCTGAGCGCAAGCTTACCGTAATCACCGCCCAATTTCATCCCGAACGCCATACCTTCGTTTTCTACAAAATGTATGTTGGCCCACGATAAACCAAATATTGCAAACTGCTCACCGTATTCCATGTGGGTCTTGACCCATATTTTACTGGCTTGGTCTATTAACAAAACCAGAAATAATATAACAAGTACTAAGTATGATTTCTTCATGCGGCAAAAATAATATTTAATAAATTACCAAAAAGAATAGTAACGGAAAAACAATTATTTAAATATACTGAAACATATATATAAAATATCAGTATATGTGTTTATTGAATAAGTAAACAATAACAACCATGAAAAGGATATTGACATTCATGCTGATCGTCTCGGCATTTACAAACCTTACTTTAGCTCAGTCTTACAAAGAAAAAGTAAACAATTATATCCGCAAATATCATCATATTGCTCTTGAAAATCAGACCAGATACAATATCCCGGCTTGTATTACACTTGCTCAGGGCATTCTTGAGTCGAATGCAGGATACGGGATGCTGGCCGACAGCGCCAACAACCATTTTGGTATCAAATGCAAAGACCAATGGCTTGGTAAAGTATATTACAAGGAAGATGACGACTTGGATACACTTGGCAACCTGATACTGTCTTGCTTCAGAAAGTATGATACACCTGAGGAATCATTTGCCGATCATTCGCTTTTCCTGAATACCAATCCAAGATATGCACGGCTGTTTTCTTATGATAAAAAAGATTATAAAGCATGGGCAACCGGGCTCAAGGATTGTGGCTATGCTACTGCACCACACTATGCCAAAACACTGATAGACCTTATTGAACGTTTCAATCTGAATGTGTTTGATGAAATGGATACTTCTACTGAAAATTCATACGAACTTTACCTTACCTTCAATTTTATTAACAACCAAAAGGCCACATCGAGTGATAATACGGAGCTTACTTCTGTAAAACTGCCGGATTATTACCAGGGCACCTATGGATTGCAGAATAACACAGCGGCTATTGCACCGCCAAATTAATTCTCATCCTTGAGTACTTCGTCTTCGAAGTTTTTGGCTCTTTTTGCAATAGGATTATTGTGTGCTTCATCATAACTGCGCCTGTTTCTGACTACATCGAATGCCATCTGTAAGGCATGCCTGAATGATGTTTCATCTGCTACGTTTTGGCCTGCAATATCGTATCCTACACCGTGGTCAGGAGAGGTACGTACTACTGGTAGCCCTGCAGTAAAATTAACTCCTTCACTAAATGCAATGGTTTTGAACGGTATAAGGCCCTGGTCGTGGTAAAGTGCTAGCACTGCTTCAAATTTTTTGAATTGAGCGGATCCAAAAAATCCGTCAGCTGAGTATGGACCAAATACAAAAATACCCTGATTTTTACACTCTACAATAGCAGGCCGGATAATGCTGAGTTCTTCATCACCGATTAATCCTTTATCGCCAGCATGTGGGTTAAGACCTAATACCGCAATTTTCCCTTTCTCGTAGCCAAAATCACGCCTAAGGGTTTTATGTAAGATTTTTATCTTTTCAATTATCAAATCTTTAGAAAGGGATCTTGATACGTCTTTGAGTGGTATATGGTCAGTAACCATGCCTACTGATACATTCGGAGATGTCATTAACATCACAGTAGGAGAGTTGAACTCCTTGGCAAAATACTCAGTATGCCCTATAAAAGGAAACTGTTCGTTATGGATTACCTGCTTATCAACCGGGGCTGTAACTATCCCGTGTATGTCACCTGCCTTCAGGTCTTTGGTGGCTTCTGTCAGGCTTATCAAGGCATATTTTCCTGCTTCGGCACTTGCCTGACCTAATGAAATATTTACACTTTCCTGCCAACATGTGATAAGGTTTATCACACCTTGCTGTGCCTGATCAGGTGTTTTGACCTGGTTGATATGGAGGTCTGGTAGGTTGATAATATTTTTATGGTAAGAGACAATCTTTGGTGAGCCATATATAATAGGTGCAAAATTCTTATATACAAGATTATTGCTGAGTGTTTTAAGAATAACTTCAAGACCGATACCATTGATGTCACCAACTGTTATTCCTATTTTTATTGTATCCATTTAGTATAAATTATTGATTTATCTTTAATAAGTCAGCAAAGTTAAGCTACTAACACTTAATTTTATGATTTAAAATAGAATTATCGAAACAAAGAAGATGAAAGCAAAGAAGTCTTTCGGCCAGCATTTCCTCATCAATAAAATGGCAGTTGACAGGATTGTTGAAAAATTTGGTGCAATAAATGCCACAGGTAAAGCGCTGGAAGTAGGCCCCGGCATGGGCGTTCTAACCGAAAAACTCCTCAGTACCTATCCTTCACTCACAGCTGTTGAAGCAGACCACGATATGGTGGCGCATCTTCACAATCGTTTTCCTCTACTCAATGTAGTTGAGGCAGATTTCCTGAAAACCGATCTCAAACAACTGATGAATGCTCAAGAATTTGGGCTTGTTGGTAATTTTCCCTACAACATATCATCACAGATAGTATTCAAAATGCTGGATTACAAAGAGTATGTACCTGTAATGGTGGGAATGTTTCAGAAAGAAATGGCAGAGAGAATAGTGGCCGGACCCGGAAGCAAAACCTATGGTGTAATATCTATCCTTACTCAAGCATACTATCAGGGCCAACTACTTTTTCACCTGAGTCCGTCCGACTTCAATCCTCCACCAAAGGTAGATTCATCCGTGATTATTCTCACAAGAAAAGAAGATACCGGACCGCAATACAACAACAGACTATTTACCGAACTGGTCAAAACAACTTTTAACCAAAGACGTAAAATGATTAGAAATACCCTAAAGCAATACCTCCCCGAGCATATCCTAAATGAGCCTTTTTATCAGAAAAGGCCAGAAACACTTAGTCTTGAAGACTTTATTAACTTAACAATAAATATAGAAAATTATGAGCCTGGAAGCTAAAATTACCGAAGACCTGAAAGAAGCTATGAGAAACAAAGACCAGGCAGCACTGAGAGCCATCAGAGCTGTTAAGTCTGCAATACTCCTGTTCAAAACTAGTGGCACCCAAGAAGAACTGAATGAAGAAAATGAAATCAAACTACTGCAAAAACTCGTAAAGCAAAGAAAAGATTCTCTCGAAATTTACAGGCAACAAAACCGACCCGAACTGGCATCTGTAGAAGAAGAGGAGATTGCCGTTATTGAAAAATATTTGCCTAAGCAGCTAAGTGCTGAAGAACTTAGCGCCTTTATTAGTAAATTGATAGCTGATAATGGTGTTTCAGAAATGAAAGAAATGGGTAAGGTTATAGGCCTTGCATCAAAAGCACTTGCAGGCCAGGCAGAGGGCAAAGCCATCTCTGAAGAAGTAAAAAAACAACTTTCAAAATAAATAATTTTAATTAATTATATTCGAATTAATTAAATTTATTAACTTTATCGCGATTAACTAACCCCAACCACAATGAATAAATTATTCATTACCCTCTTTACATTGGTAGTCGTTGTGCTCACTGGATGTAACAAAGACCCGGAGATAATCGGTGGCAACAACCCACCTGACTATACCAAAATATCTACCATCAAGATGCAGAACTACGTCAACAGGATGTTTATTGATCTGGTTGGCCGCGAACCACTTGATGTAGAAATGGACGAAAATGTCAATCTGCTTCGCAGCAATAACCTTTCTGTCAATGCCCGAAGACAAATCATCCAAAAGCTTCAGAACAGTACCGATTCTGTATTTGGTGATGGCTCGTACCGTAAGGCTTATTCGCAATATATGTATAATCTGGCAAAAGTACGCACCATAGAAGGCGCTTCTGACGAAGATATCAATATGCGCATTGGCAACATAGTCTTTGGTATGAAGGAAGATTCTCTACTCGGTGACTGGGAATCATACAACAAGGGTTTGCTCGAAAAAAATAATCTTCAGTCTATTTTGGATACAAAAGTGCAGTTTTTTGATGGTCAGATACCTTACGATGTGTTTTTTAGTCGTATGGTCAATAACTCTATCTATGATTTTATCCACATGAACACCTTCAATTTTGTCAACTCAACATTTGAAGATTTGCTATGGCGTTTCCCTACATCGACTGAATTTCTGGTAGGTTTTGATATCGTAGAATACAACAAACCCAATCTATTCTTCAACAAATTATGCACTAACAAAAAGGAATACGTAGATGCCATCTGTGATACCAACGAATTTTTTGAAGGTATGATCATTTGGTGTTACCGTACCTTATTGTCAAGAGAACCAAAGTCGCAGGAAACAAGTGAAATACTCGGCGAATACATCCTCAACCGTGACATTCGAAAGATTCAGGAAAAAATAATGATAACCGATGAATATGCTAACTTTTAAAGTATTACCAATGAAAACATTCAACATATTCTTCATCATTGTACTGTTTGTATTGGTCGGCTGCAAAGATGATAAATACATTTACGAGGTAAATAAGGTAGATATACTCCCTAACAATGCCGACAAGAATAAAGAAAAAACCAACGAACAGTATCTGAACATCGTATATGCCAACCTTTACCAAAAAGCACTGTCACCTGACAAACTGGTGGACCTTTCTAATGTGATTCAATCAATAGGTGACAAACAGGTGGCACACGAAATAATCATAAGCAAAATGATGAATGATCCTGACATCAAATTGCCACCGTTGAGCGAAATGAAAGCTGACCCCGAGAAATTTATCATTAATACTTATAAAAGATTTTTCGTAAGAGAACCCACACAAGCAGAAAAAGCTTTTTTTCTGAATTTTATCAAATCGCACCCGAACATAACACCCGAACACATATACTTTGCATTTGCCACATCGGCAGAATATGATTATTATTAAAAATTAATAGCAGCCTTAATAGATGAAAAGAAGGAGTTTTATAAAGAAAATGGCATTGGCTACGGGCGGTGTTTTAGCTGCGCCCTATATTTTACCTAGTGGCCGTCTATTTGCTACAACCAATCCGCCATTGGCCGAACACGTCGTACTCGTATTATTTGCCGGAGGTGTACGCCAACAAGAATCTGTACAACAACGCTACCTTTCGGACAGCCAAAAACTTAACATCGAAGGCAACATTATGTACAATATGCTTGAAGGTGATGCTCCGACACTTAAGGTAGCCTATGGCACTACATTGCCGGGTGGCCAAAAAGGTGGCCAACCAATATCAAAAGTATTGCCTACTTCACTCCAAAAACAAGGTACTCTGTTCAAAGAACTCAGATTCTCAAAAGGTAGTACCGGTCATTACAATGGACTCGCTACAGCTGTATCCGGAAATTACAGCGTGACACAGGGTCTAAAACAAAGACCACTGCACCCCACCATCTTCGAATATGCCAGAAGGTTTGGCGGGCTTAAAGCAACAGACACCTGGTTCGTAGGTAATGGTATTTCCGGCTCTATTCCTTTACTCAACCACTCCAACTATGAAGGCTTTGGAGAAAGATACGGCGCTAACTTCATTGCTCCCATCGTTACGTTTGGTGCTGAAAAATATATCAAGGGATTCAAAATCTATCATCCTGATGATGAACTCGACCCGATACATAAAATGCAGACTTTCCTGAACCAGAGTTTCAGGCTACAAGGCAGCCACCTCGAAACACTCGGCAATACCGAAGAAGAAAGAGAAAGCATCAAAGATTTTATCAGAAAAACATTTGACCGACTTGATAAACAACAGATTGCATTCCCTCCGGTAACTGATAATGGTGACAACATCACCATAGGCTTTGCTACTGAGGTGCTAAAATATTTCAAACCTAAGCTAACAGTTATTAACCTGAATGATGTTGACGTATGCCATGGCAACTTTACAACTTACTTGGGTGCATTACACCGGGCAGATCATGGTGTAGGACACCTCTGGGACGTAATACAAACCCAGATACCTGAAATGTCCGGAAAAACTGCAATGCTTATCATACCTGAATGTGGGCGCAACCTAGACCACAATCCGATAACGGATGAGAATGACTGGTTTGCCTACGACCACAGCGACCAGAATTCAAGAAGAATATTCAGCATGATGGTAGGGCCGGGTATTCCATCAAACCTCACCATAGGTAGCGAGGGCAATCCGGTAGGTGACAGTTCTGATATAATACCAACAATAGCAGAATTGCTGGGCTTCAAAAACGATGTACTCAGCCAAGGTCTGATAGATCCGGTAGCAAAATCATTTTTTGACCAAATTTAATAATGCCGATATGACCAGAATTTTTTCGTTAATCGTGTTGTTTGGTGTGATGTGGGCCGGATGTGAAAAAGAAGCACCAAATCCGTATAAAGATTTCCAACCTAACAACCAGGATACTGTTGCGTTGTACAAACCCGACCCAAAATCCTTTGCCGGTCTGCACGCATATATTTTCAAACCTACATGTGCCAATTCAGGATGCCATGACGGCACCTTTGAACCTGACTTCAGAACCATTTCAAGTACATACAACACACTTGTGTATCACCCGATCATAAAAAATGATCCTCAAAATTCATTCACATACAGAGTAAAACCCGGAAGCAGCGCCGAATCTGTCCTTTATAAGAGGTTAACCGCTGATATTGACGGACAGTCGGGTATTATGCCATTGGTAGTTGACCCGGGTTCTGACTGGAATTCAAAGAAAGATGAATACATAGCCAATATCAAGGCATGGATAGACGGTGGTGCAAAAGATATTTTCGGCAACTTACCAAGTCTGACCAACAAAGTGCCACAAATGCAGGGCGTACTTGGCAAAACCGGTACCTGGCTCGACCGTGCTGACAGTGGGCAAGGCGCATTAAGAGTAAAAGAAACCGAAACCTCACTCGACTTATATTTTGCATTCTCAGATGACAAAACACCTTCTGATCAACTAACGAATGCAAGGATTAAATTTTCTAAAAGTCAGGACGATTTCGCCAATGCTACATCTTTTCCACTAGAAGTTTTGAGTACGCCTGTTGATTTTACAGGTTATTATGGCAATAATGTACACTATTACCACAAATATTCACTCAATCCACAGAATTATGCAAAAACCGGAGAAACCATTTTTTTCAGGGTTTATGTTACAGATTCTGATGGTATTGAAACCGAAATACCAACCAATGATGGCGTTTATTATATTAAAAATTATTTTTCATTTAAAATAATCATAGGATGATAAGAATAGTCCTGGTTTTATTCATTCTCTCAATGATGCTTTCATGTCAGAAAGATGACAATTTGTTGCCACTGTCCACTACACCGTCTATTCGCTTGTTAAAAATATCATCAGACACTATTAAAGAATTTCAGGATCCACTTGAGCTCTTGATAGAATATGAAGACGGAGATGGCGATCTTGGCAACATTGATACCGACATCAACTCTTTATTCATAAAGGATAACCGGCTTGACAAAGCAGATGAATATTATGTTGCACCATTGGCACCGATAGGTTCACAGATAAGTATCAGAGGCACACTCAATATCACACTTAATGGAGCATTTGTACTTGGTAACAGCGCTTCAGAAAAAACCTACTTCGAGCTCTGGATGATAGATCGTGCAGGACGAAAAAGCAACGTTATCCGTACAAAAGAGATTACTATAAATAAATAATAAGCTATGACAGGAATCCGACTGGTCTTCACTTATTTTTTGGCATTCATTTCAATAACGGTTGTAGTGGCTCAACCAAGTTTCAATATGTCAAATGCAACTACCAATGAGTGCGAAGGCATACTCATGGATAGTGACAATGGAATGTTGCCCGATACGTATGATAATAATGAAAATTATACATTTAAAATATGTGTACCCGGCGGAGAAAAAATAATTTTCACCTTTGCTAAATTCTGTACGGAAGAAAAATTGGATTATCTCAGATTTTTTGACGGCCCCGATACGCTTTCACCTATGATCGGGGGCCCGTTTTCAGGCACAGTACTACCACCTGCCATTACTGCCACCAGTGGTTGTCTTACCATTAATTTCATCTCTGATGCCAACATCCAGTGTCTGGGCTGGCTCGGTAGCTGGAAGGTGGAAATAGATGACCCCTTACCACCTCAGATGATGGTAACAGGTACAGTACCATGTGAATCAAGTTCCTTTAAATTAAAACTCAGCCAGCCCGTAAGCTGCGACAGTATTTATCCGGGCGCATTCTTGCTTTACGGTCCACAGAGTCCTGATATTGTTTCTGCTACTCCGGTAAGTTGTGTAAATGGCAAAACCGATGAAATTTTACTTAGTTTCAGTCCGGAAATCAAAGTGAACGGCAATTATACTGTCAATTTTACCACTACTTTCCTTGATGTCTGTAACAAGCCACATATACTGACGGCAACTGCAAATTTCAATGTAAGCGGGTGCCCATTGTACGTAGAGCTTGTACCCGAAGGTAATAAGACCAAGGTATGCCCGGGTGAATGCTTAAAACTATATGCCAACGTATCTGGTGGTGACCCATCCACCTATAATATTAAATGGAGTGACCCGACTTTTCCAAATACATCTGCAGTTGATGTTTGTGTTCCGCCATTGACTTATTCCGTGACAGTGACTGACGGTATAGGGTCAAAACCGGCAGTAGCTACATTTACATTCGAACTCCATACTCCTCCGGTTATCAACTGGCCGCTTGATCTTACAATTTGTCAGTCCGAACCTAGCATCAACCTTGGGGCTACACCAGGAGGTGGTACATGGGAGTGCAACGGCATAGATGACAAGAAAAAAACACCCGGACTTTATGAGCCATGGCGTATCTGGCAGGGTTCAGACCAGATTATTTATACCGATAAGAATGGCTGTAAGGATACCGTAAATATAACAGTAAAACCTATATGGATAAATCATGACGACGCTTCTTGCCCAGGTGCTGCACCATTTATTGTAAGTGGTGGCTCACCAGTAGGGGGTACATGGTCGGGTCAGAATATTTTACCAAATGGTACTTTTGATCCTTCTGCGCTGGGGACTTATTTTATCACCTATACTGCTCCTAACGGTTGTAGCCAATCTAAAAAAGTGAACGTTGCAAACCTCGTAATGCCCGCTGATATTACCATTTGTAGCTCCTTAAGCGATTTTTCAATACCTGTCAGCCCGTGGGGCGGATACTGGGATGCTTCACCCGGTCTTAATGCTAACTGGGGCTGGTTTTCACCAGCAAATGCCTTGCCGGGTGAAAACAAATTGCATTATCATATCAATGGGTGTCAAGACTCGATGAGTATCTATATTGTCCCGGTTGATGCAAAATATGATTTTGTCGCTTGTACCAACAATGGACCCTTTATTGTACCGGGTAGCTGGGGACCTGTAGGTGGCGTGTGGTCAGGGCCTGGCATTATAGACACACTCAGTGGCTTGTTCGATCCATCACTACTTAAAGATGGCCAGAATATTACCTTGACTTATACTGTCAATGGCTGTTCAGATAACCGTATTGCCTACATACGCAATACCGTGATCAACAACAAATCTGTAATTTCTTTCTGCCCTTATGATGACGTTTACAAAATACTAAATGATGACTTTCAGGCAAAACCTAACGGTGGCTCGTGGTCGGGTCCGGGTGTATATTATGTGTATATAAAAGATAAAGACCCTAAAAACGGGTATTATTTTGACCCAAAACAAGCTGTCACCGGACTCAACACCATTGTATATTCCAATAACGGCTGTACAGACACAATGTTCTTTAACATAAATCCACTGCCGGTATTGGATTCAATATCGCTTTGTGCCGAAGAAACACCGATCAAACTCAACGCTTCGGTTCCGGTTTCAACTTGGGTAGGCAATGGTATCATCAATGCCTTTGGTGGCATATTTGACCCCAAAACAGCAGGTACAGGACAACATATCATTACTATGACCGCCACTACTGGTTGTGTCAATACCGGCATCATCGATGTAGTACCATTCCAAAAAGTGGCACTTACAGGTATTGCCTCGTCGTATTGTTTTATGGACACCACTATTACCATCAATGTAACCCCTCCAGGTGGCAAATTATTAGTTGATGGTAAGCCGCAGACCACGTTTAATCCGGCCATTGCAGGCCCTGGCGTCCACAGTATAAGCTACAATTATGGTAGTGGAAAATGTGCAGACTCAAAATCAATCGTTGTAAATGTAGGTGATCCTGTTACCGTACAGCTGGCTTTTGCCTCAGATTCTATCTGTCGCGGGGAGAGTTCGAAAATATCGGCGCTAGGACTCGGAGGCAGCTCATTTGGGAATTTTAATTACTTTTGGAATAATGGTGTAGGATTCGGCCAAACTCAGTTCGTCTTTCCCGAAAAAACAACCACCTATACTGTCACCGTTGATGATGGCTGTTCAGATCCCGCAACAGCTGATGTGTTGGTATATGTACATCCGGATTTTGTCGTTGATAAGGTGTATGGCCCTGAAGTGTGCTTTGGCGATACAACATTTACCAAATTGTCCGGGAATCCGGTAGCCGACTACACTTTTAACTGGCTTACAAATCCTGTATTCATAGGTGATACATACACGGGCCCTCCTTCAACATATCTTGTACAGGTGGTCAATAATAATACCGGCTGTAGCCAGGAAGAAAGTATTGACTTGAAAGGTTATCCTTTGATTCAGGCCAATTTTACCATCCCACCAACAAAAGACTGTTTTTCATCACTCGATGCAAGCATCAATGTCCTTGACCACAGTGTAGGTGGAGTATCAGGATACTGGGATTTTGGCGATGGAAGTAATATCAATTATAACCCACAAGATGGCAACCTTATTCATCTTTACGCGAATGAAGGTGACTTTACAATAAAACTCCATATCGAAAATGAAGGTGGGTGTTTCTCTGAAGATTCTCTGAAACTCTGTGTCATTAACGAAGAAACTATTTATGCCCCCAATGCATTCACCCCCGATGGTGACAACCTCAATGATTACTTCAAGTTTGCCGGTCTTGGTATAAAATCTATAGAGTGGAAGATATTTAACAGGTGGGGCGAACAACTATTCGTGGGTAACAGCATGGACGATGTCTGGGACGGATTCAAGAACAACAAACGCGTACCGTTGGGTATATATACTTACGTTGCAGTTTACAAAAGCGAAGTAAGCAATACTGAAAAAACACTAAAAGGCCTCGTAACCGTTGTCTATTAAGATTTTCAGACTTCAAGTTGTTGTAAGATGTCGTCGGTATCATCATAAGACCTGAATCCAGTCCGGTGTTCTGCCATACCGTTTATCGCCAAATTTGCAAAAGACACATTTTGCTTGGTAAATACTGCTGCTTCATTTAAGTCATCATTTTTAATAAAAATAATGTACTGCCTCGTCAGTTGTTTTAGTTTTTGTATAAAATTTGAATCTGCCAGAAGTCCGGTTTGGCGCACATCAATCAATATGCCATCGTAATCTCCGGTTATTTCAAAAATGTATTCCGGGTTGTCTTGGTCAACTATTAATTCTCTGAACACTTTTTTTTCATGAAACAAAGCTTCGTCAGGCTGATCAAAACATGATATCAAAATACCATCCGGTTCTACCTCGCGTATCATTCTTTCCAATTCTTCATTGCTCCTGAAATTGGTACGAACAAATATTTGTGGACCTGCAAGCCATTCTTTCATCAGGTTCATTTGCACAATAGCTTTTACCGGGTCATCTGCCGATATAGCATCCGGGTCAAAGCAAATAATGTCAGCAAACCTTGCACTGAAATACCTTGCATCGGTCAGATTAGAAATTTTATCGGCAAGAATCTTACACTTATACATAAAATGCATTAATTTTCACAAAAATCTGACTTTTGAACAAAAATTATAGCTATTTCGACCTTGTTTATGAAATTACCCGCAATATTCCTTCAGGCAGGGTTACTACTTATGGTGCAATAGCTGATTATCTCGGCCTTGGTTCTGCAAGAATGGTAGGTTGGGCGCTTAACCAGGTTCATGGTAGCTATACTGATGTACCGGCTCACCGTGTAGTCAACCGGCTTGGCGAACTCAGTGGCCGAAATCATTTCCCTGACCCAGATTACATGGCAAACATGCTTAAACAAGAAGGTATAGAAGTTGTTGATAATAAAATAACGGAATTCAAAAAATATTTCTGGCACCCTGAAAATCTTGATTCAATACTTTAACCCATACTATTCGATTTATGAAATCAATCATTACTTTACTTATCATTTTTTCCTGCAGCTTTGTTATTGCTCAAAGTCCGGTAGGTATCTGGAAAACCATCGACGATAAAACCGGAGAAGCCAAATCTTACATAGAGATTTACGAATCAAACCATAAATATTTTGGAAAAATCAACAAACTCCTCAAATCGGAGCCTACCAAAAAATGTGAAAAATGTCCGGGTGCCAGGAAAAATAAACCATTAGTGGGAATGATAATTGTAGAAAACCTCAGCCCATATAAAGATTACTGGAAAAACGGCACCATACTCGACCCAGAATCGGGTAGCGAATATGGCTGTAGCATCTGGTTCGAAAACAATAATGCCAACGAACTGAAAGTGAGAGGCAAACATTGGACCGGACTTTTCCGTACACAGACCTGGTACAAAGTGAAATAACCGGGTAAGTGTGTGACTGCCTGCATATTGCTCTTATGACAAACAATATTTTTCTTAAAATTATCCTTTTTCCGTTTTCACTGATATACGGTACGGTCATTGTCATTCGCGAACTTTTGTATAAAGCAGATCTGCTGAGAGGCGTTAGTTTTGATATTCCGGTTATTTCTGTAGGCAATCTGTCAGTAGGTGGCACAGGCAAAACTCCACATATCGAATTCCTGATCCGTCTGCTGAGTCCGTATATCCAGATTGGTACACTCAGTCGTGGATACAAACGAAAAACCTCCGGCTATAGGGTCGTCAACGAATTCGATTCTTCTCTTGATGCTGGCGACGAACCTTTACAGATTAAAAGAAAATTCAAAGATGTATTCGTAGCAGTGTGCGAAAACCGCGTTTTTGCCATTCCGAAAATGCTGATGACAAAACCCGATCTGCAGACAATCTTGCTGGATGATGCCTTCCAACATCGCCAGATAATACCCGGACTCAATATTCTACTCACGCAGCATTCCAGGCCTTTTTTTAAGGATTTTTTATTGCCTTCTGGTTCGCTTCGCGAATTTCCGGAGTCGTACAAACGCGCAGATGTTATCATTGTCACCAAATGCCCGGATAAACTAAGCCTTGATGACGCAGAAAAATTTACTAAATCTCTCCGGCCTTTTTCTCACCAAAAGGTCTTCTTTTCAAAGTTCAAATACCGACGTCCTTATTTTTGGTTCAATCCTTCATTTTCATACAATCTGAAAGAAGATACAGATGTGTTACTGATTTCTGCTATTGCCAACTCTGACTACTTGGTTGATTTCCTGCATGCCAATGTCAATAGTATTGAAATGCTCGAATTCCGTGACCATCATTACTTCAAGGAAGAAGATATGCGAGCTATCCATTCCCTGTTTAGGAGCATGAAGTCTGAGAATAAAATCATCTTAACAACTGAAAAAGATGCAGGCCGTCTAGAGCTTTTCAGGTCATTTTTCATTGAAAATCAACTACCTCTTGTGGTTTTACCCGTCGAGGTTGAATTTTGTCTTGATCAGCAGGCCGAATTCGAACAATACATAAAAGATTACTTGCTAAGTTTCAAACGATGATTCGGGTGCGTTTGCTTCAGTTCATGTATCTTGTCTTCAAAGCCTTGATAGGCATTGGGTTGAGGCTTTTTTATCCCAATACTGTTGTCCACAACCGACAATACCTAAACACCAAAGGCCCGATGTTACTGATAGGCAACCACCCAAATGGCATGATGGACCCAATAAATGTTGCCCTACATTCAAGGCGAATGGTTCACTTCCTTGCAAAGTCGCAGTTGTTCAGTAACTGGTTTACACGATGGTTTTTTAACACATTCTATTGCATTCCTGTTCAAAGGTCAAATTTTTCGACCGACCAACCAATTGACATGGTCAGGAGTTTCGAACGTTGCGACATATTTCTGCACGAGGGAGGAACTTTGTTTGTAGCACCAGAAGGTACGAGCCTCAATGTAAGGCGGATACTTCCACTCAGAACCGGAGCTGCGCGTATAGCTTTGAGTGCCGAGTCTAAAAAAGATTTCCAGCTTGGATTGCGTTTCGTAGTATCGGGTGTCACATACATAGATGCGGGCAGTTTTTGGTCGGGGCAGTTCATTAGTACATCTGCACCATTCGGCATCGAAGAATTCGAAGAGACTTACCGTAAGGATGAAGTGACAGCCGTGAAGCTCGTAACGGAAAAAATATTTCGGGAACTTAAAAAACTCAATATCCATCTCGAAAATGATGCTTTGATTCCTGATTTTGAAAGATTAATAAGGTGGTTTAATTCTGGTATTGAAGCCGACCCCGAACAGTTTTTCATTAAAGGAAAGCTATTGGCAGACGATATCAATCGACTGGAACAAAATAATCCCTTACTCATTGAGTCGGCACGTACACACATTGCAGTGGTAGAAAATTATATGTTTAAATGGCACTTAAAGGCACAGCAGGTTCCTGAAAGTATTGAACCAACCTCTGTACTTTCTTTCATTGTTCGCTTACTGCTTGCAGTATTGGGCCTACCTTGTATGCTTGCAGGTCTGGTTATACATTTTATTCCCAATTTTCTGCCTTGGTTAATTGAAAAGATTGCCAAACAACACTCAATATATATTGCTACTACCAAATTCGTTACCGGATTCTTTCTCTACATCATTTATTACCCTTTATTGGTGAAATGGGTATTGGGTATGGGTTTATCAGGCGGACTAAGCTTGACTATTATTGCCGGAGGCATCATCTGCGGCTTGCTTTTTTTCCCGTACATCAACATATTACAGAAGCTTAAAACATCTTTTGTTACATTTTTTGTGAAGAAAAATGAAAAAGAAATGGTAAAAAATGAAATTTTAACACTTCAGGACTTGATTTCGGGTAAAAATACCCACTAAATTGCGCATTGATTTCACAAACATACTAATTCCATGATCCCAAAAATCGTGTTGGGTTTATTTATCATATCAACATTAATTCAGATAGCGTACTGGATTATTATGTTTGTAAAACTGTCACACAGAACACCATTTCCTGAAAAAAAATGCAAGCACCCGGTAACAACAATTATATGTGCAAGAAATGAAGCCGAAAACCTTAATAAAAACTTGCACCGAATCCTAAATCAAAACTACCACTTACACAGGCTCTTATTGGTAAACGATAATTCAACCGACACAACGCCCGAAGTGCTATTGAATATTCAAAAAAATCATAAGACCTTTACACTTGTAAATGCAGAAAAAACACCTGAAGGTATGCCAGGAAAAAAAGCGGCGCTCACTCAGGGAATAGAAAATGCAGATACAGACGTTCTTTTAATGACTGATGCTGATTGTTACCCCGCCTCTGCTGACTGGGCTGAAATTATGCAGTCACAAATGGATGAAAAAACTGAGATAATTCTTGGTTTTTCGCCATACAACAAGCAGAAAGGCTGGCTGAACAAATTAATCAGGTTTGATACAGTAATGATTGCAATGCAATATTTCACGATGGCCCTGGCAGGCATGCCATACATGGGCGTCGGTAGAAATATGGCTTACCGAAAATCGCTGTTCGCCAAGACCGGGGGCTTTGAAAAACACAAAAGTATAGCCTCAGGTGATGATGATCTTTTCATACAACAAGCAGCTACCGCTACTAACACCAAAATATGCCTGGACCAGGATTCATTCATGATTTCTGAACCTAAACACAGCTGGAAAGAGTTTTTTACTCAAAAAGCAAGGCATATTACAACCGGAAAAAGCTATAAAAGTCACCACCAGATCATTTTGGCGATGTTTTTGATAACACTTTTTGTTCATTTGATCAGCGGGTTCGGGTTATTGTCACAGTTGATGTTCATCCGTATCATTACGGCTGGCATGATTCTGAGAATGACAATAGCTTGGGGAGTCTTCACAAAAATTGCCGGATTACTCAAAAGTGAGGATCTGACAAGATGGTTCCCACTGCTCGAAACCAGTTATTTGTTATTTAATATTATACTTACACCAACATTATTGACCTTTAAACCTACAAAATGGAAGTAATCAGTAAAATCCCAAACCTTTCTACCAGAGCGAGTGAAGACTACGATCTTGTACTAATGGCCATTGACGGCAACCAAAAAGCTTTCGCAGAACTCATGGACCGTTACAGAATCTCAGTTTATAACACCATGTACAAAATGGTTAACAACCGTGAAGATGCAGAAGACCTGACCATCGAAGCATTTGGCAAAGCATTTAACAAACTCCAGAGCTATGCTCCGCACTATGCGTTCAGTACGTGGTTGTTCAAAATTGCCATCAACAACTGTATCGACCACATCCGAAAAAGAAAACTTCAGCTACTGTCTATCGACGAACACATCCAGCCAAACAGTTCGCTAGAGTATAGCCATACGCTGAAAGCCAACCTGCTTGACCCCGAAGAAAGAGTCATTCGCCAGCAAAGGGTAAACCTTATGAGAAGCGTATTGAGCAAACTGACTACCAAATATAGGCTGATGATCGAACTCCGCTTCTTCGAAGAATTGAGCTACGAAGAAATAGCAAAAGAGCTCGACATTCCACTCGGCACTGTCAAAGCACAACTATTCAGAGCCAAGGAATTGCTCCATAATTATCTCCAAATGCCAGGTGCACAGGATTATCTCGAAGTATCAAGCCGACCAAGAATATAATGAACATATCAACTAAATACAGAAAAACCTCGGCAACGGGGTTTTTTTGTTTCTTGTAAAATCTAAGCAAACATGAAATACTTTTTTCTTTTGCTCTTGACTGTACCACATTTGCTTCATTCACAGACTGTGAGGATAGATCCGGAGTTCAACCGGCAGACTGCTGACATCCCGGGATATAAATTAGTGTTTGCTGACGAATTTAATACGCTTGACCGTTCTGTTTGGGATTTGTCTGGTCCGGGCAATGATGGTCCGTCCTATGATGCGGCTGATTTTTTGATTAAAAGCAACCAAGTAACCATCAATCCTTCTAATGTGTCTGAACCACTAGGCAGTATCCTGAAAATACAGGCTCGAAAAGGCGAAGACCGAAATATGACCCCATTCTCTGCAGGCGAAATTAAGACCTTCAATAACCACAGTTGGAGTAATCATCCTCCCAATTTCAGAAACTGGACCATGACTCCGGGTCAATATCTCGAAGCCAGAATCAAAATACCATACTGCCCCGGTATCAATTCGGCGCTGTGGCTATATGGCATTACCGGTGCTCAGGATGATCCCGACAGGCGCTTTTTCGAAGTAGATATCATTGAATCATTTAGCGAAATTCCGTCTCATTTCTGGACCAACATACATTACGGCAAAGCATACGCAGATAAATCGCACCGCAGTAAAGGTCGGGAAATCAAAGTAAAAAGTCTAAAAAACAAGAAAGTCGTACTCAAGGATATTTGGCTCACATTCGGACTCGAATACAATGAAACAGACATCAGGATGTATCTGAATGGTGCACTTTATAATACCTACAAATTATATCCTAACTCAACAAAGAAAAAATACCGCTATCTGAAGGCTTTGCCTGCCTTCATCAGACTGGGTGTAGGCAAGGCCTCCGTAGAATCAACCCAAGCGGAAGCATGCCAGGATTATCCGGTATTCTTAGATATTGATTATGTCCGGCTATATACCAAAGAAAATCTGCCGTCCATTTATTTTTTAAATAACTATGAAAACATCTGGCTCTCAGCAACCAAGGGCAGAGAAAACAGCGGATTCAACATGCAGGTCAACTACATTCCGGGTGTTAAGTACCGTGTTATAGACGAAAAAAACCAGCTCGACATTACGCACAATGAAAACTACATCACTGCCTGTCAGTGCGCTCAATGGTGGATAAGCCCGAAAGAGAACAGTCCGACAGGTCCCGCCTGGATTAAAGTTATGGCGGAGTTTCCCGGAGGAAATGCAATAAATCTGGGTACCACCATTCAAATTATTCCTTAAATTAGCCAAGGAACTGCTATATAACAAATTAAATAATTGAATTGGCAGTCAAACAAGCATGAATATCAGATGAATTTAAGTTACTGTTACAGACAAATTAAATTCGGTTTCACCTTTATTATTTTTAATTTATTCCGAAATATATTGATTTTTATGCTGTTTATTTTTTAATGAAAACATGCAGCAGAAAACTTGCTTTTTTATCATTT
>JAIBCG010000027.1 GCA_019694295.1 Saprospiraceae bacterium | reverse complement strand
ATTATGGGTTTCATTGGTCTGTGATGTAACTTTTTCGGATATTTGCGTCATAAGCTTAAACCCGTGAACCAATTGAATAATCTGTAACCCCGGAGATTAATTGAATCAAAAAAAACTAAAAATTCCGGATGCTGAACTGGTACGGCTGTATATAGACACCCAAAGTCAGGAATATTTCAGCATGATATATAACAGGTATGCCAATAAAGTGTATGCCAAGTGCCTCTCTATGCTCAAAAATGAAGAATGGGCAATAGATGCGAGTCAGGATATTTTTATGAAAATATTCATGAACCTGGTTAGGTTTGAAGAAAAATCGCAGTTCAGTACATGGGTTTATTCGATTACATTCAATTATTGTATCGATTCACTCCGGAAGCATAAAAAAGAAAACGAAATATTCGCTCACGAAAAAGAATTGAAAGACCAGCCATACGAAGATGATAACGAAGCAGAAGTTTTCGAAATGGAAGCACAGAAGCTGGAAAAGGTAATGGATATGATACCGGGTGAAGACAAAGCTCTGCTTATTATGAAATACGAACAGAGTATGTCTATCAGAGAAATATCCGAAATACTCGACAAAACAGAGAGTGCCGTTAAAATGAAAATAAAAAGAGCTAAAGAAAAAGCAAAAATCCTGAGCAATATGATTATGAACGTGTTAGTATTATTTTTATGGAAAATCATGATGTAAACGAACAAGCACAACCGGATGAAATAAAAATACCGGTCAATCTTGAAAAATACCTGCAAGACAATCTCAAGGTTTTCAAATTTGCAGGTGATGTTGTCAACCTGTACTTTACCGGATTGGTACGTACCGGCATGGATATGATAACACCTACTACTTACGAATTCGACAAAAGAGAAAAAGAAACAGACAAAGAAGACTAAAAAAACAAGCTTATGGAAATTCTCCACGAATTAGCCTTAAAATTCGCCCAAACCATTCCTAATCTCACTGGGGCATTCCTGTTGATCATTGCAGGAATTATTCTGTCAAAGTTGGTCTCCAAATTCATGCAAAAAATGCTCAAGGCACTCAATATCGATCGCTTTGGGGAAAAACTCAATGACATCGACCTGGTACGAAAATCAGGTATTGACATAAAAATCAGCAAAGTTGTCTCTAAAGTAACCTACTACTTCTTGTTGCTTATATTTATAGTAGCCGCTACGGATGTACTCAACATGCCGGTCATCTCAAATCTGGTAAGCGACCTGATCAATTATATACCGAATGTGATTGTTGCACTATTTATTCTTATTATCGGCCTCATCGTGGCAGAGAATATAAGAGTCGTAGTTCTGACGGTTTGTAAATCGCTCGGCATCTCTTCTGCAAAAACTATTTCTTCAGCACTATTTTACTTCCTTTTCCTGACTGTATTGCTCAGCGCACTCGAGCAGGCACGCATCCAGACTTCTTTCCTTGCTAACAATCTGACTGTAATGATTGGCGGTATAGTACTCGCATTTGCACTCGGATATGGCATTGCATCCAAAGATATTATGACCAATTTCATAGTTTCATTGCTGCAAAAGCACAAATTCAAAAAAGGGGACCACATTAAGGTAGGTAATCATTCCGGTATAGTAACAGAGATGGACAACAATTCTGTCACACTTACCACCGACGAGAAGCAGATTATCATTCCGCTCAACAAATTGTCAACCGCTGAGGTTGAAATATTTTTAGCAAAAAAATCATAACCAAATAACTTAAAAACTTAACTGTATGAAACTAAGCTTCACAATCTTTTTCGCGTTCATCTTATCAGGTTTGTCCATGGCACAAGCGGGCAATGACCGCCTGACAGAAGTTAAAAAATTGTCTGCCAAAGAAGGAGACGGCTGGGTCAAAGGTGCCGGTATCGGGCTCGATTTTACACAATTGGCCCTCATCAACCCGCGTTTTGGTTCCGGTGAAAACAAAATAGGCTTCGGAGGCTTGGGCAATCTGTTTGCCAACTACAAAAGAGATAAAATATACTGGAACAATGCAGCTTCAATGCAGTTTGCCGTTCAGCAGATTGGCATCTCGTCCAACCCATTCCTCAAAAACCTCGACAGATTTGTATTCGGATCAAAAATCGGATACAAATTCAATGACAAATGGGCAGCAGCACTCGACGCCAACCTCGAAACACAACTTACACCTACTTATCAGGGCAATATCCTAAAACCAACCAAAGGGGAAAGTATCGTCGCCAACTTCTTTGCTCCGGCTACCATAAAGGTATCTCCGGGTATCGATTACCTGGCTACTCCACATCTCACATTCTTCTTCTCACCTGCTTCATTGAAATTGATCTACATCAACGATCAAAAAATTGCCGACCTCGGTATTTTTGGCACAAAAGCTAATGATAATGGTATCGGATTTAAAAAATCTGACCTCCAGCTCGGTGCCAATCTGAAAGGCATCTATACAAACAAACTATTTAATGACAAACTGATGGTCAACTCTGTACTCGATCTGTATTCTAACTATCTTAGAAATCCACAAAACATTGACGTCAACTGGCATAATGACTTTAGCTGGAATATCTACAAAGGCCTTGCACTTAACTTGCTGGTTGATGTATTATATGATGATGATATACTCGTACAAGTGGATAGAAACAAAAACAAAATCTATGAACCGGGTGAAGAAGGTAAACGCCCTACTATCATTCAGGCACTGCTTATCAAGTACAACCTTGTGTTCTGATACTGTTTATTAGCCAATAGATGAAAAAAGCTCCGGATACTGCCAATCCGGAGCTTTTTTTATTGAATGAATCAACTGTTTGAACCCAGATAACGCAGTATGACTAAACGAAAATGATTAGTACAAAAAATCCATAAAAAAGTTATAATAGCATAGTGAACTATGGTTTTTGAGCTTTTAAAATGGATATGAAGTAATCATTATTTGCAGTAAAGAGGCTATTGCTTTATCTGGGTTGAATTATTTTAAGCACAAATTTTGCTTGGTCTCTTAATATAACTGACAATATCAGTAACTTCACCTTTCAAAAATTACGGCAATGTCAGAAAAAATACTGTATCTGTTGGATGGCCATGCACTCGTTTACAGGGCTCATTATGCTTTTATCTCCAGACCACTCATCAACTCAAAAGGACAAAACGTATCTGCAGTAAGCGGATTTATGCGTACCGTATGGGACCTCATCAAAAACAGGAAACCAACTCACATCGCTGCAGCATTCGACCTGTATTCTGACACTTTCAGACACAAAATGTACGAACCTTACAAGGCCAACCGCGATGCCCAACCCGAAGATATTACCTATGCCGTACCAAAGGTAATCGATATCCTCAAGGCAATGAACATACCCATCATGGCAGTAGAAAATTACGAAGCAGATGACGTCATCGGTACGATTGCCAAGCAGGCAGCCAGACAAGGATATACAGTATTCATGGTAACACCGGATAAAGACTACGGCCAGCTGGTAGAAGAAAACATCAAAATGTACAAACCGGGCCGCCAAGGAAATGAGGTAGAAATCCTCGGCGTTGAAGAAATAACCCAAAACTGGGGAATACAACGACCGGAACAGGTTATAGACATCCTCGGCCTGATGGGTGACAGTGTTGACAACATTCCGGGCTTGCCGGGCATAGGCGAAAAAACTGCCTCCAAACTCATACAAGAATTCGGCTCTGTCGAAAACCTCATACAAAATACCGACAAACTAAAGGGCAAACAAAAGGAAATAGTAGAAAACTACGCCGCTCAAGGTATGCTGTCAAAACAACTGGCTACCATCGAACTCAACGTACCCATTCAGTTTGATGAAAAAGAATATGAAATATCTGAATTTGACAAAGATAAACTCTCCGAACTATTCAAAGAACTTGAGTTCAGAACGCTCGCTCGCGAAATACTCGGCCAAAATGAAACCAGTGCCGGAACTCCTGGTGTACAGGCAGATCTGTTCGGAAATACGGTAGCTACTGTTGCAAAAGAAGAACCCGAAACAAAACCTGAATATACCATCGCCTCCAACAACATAAGCAATACCACACACCACTATACACTTTGTGATGACGACGCACTAATAAACATGCTGGTAAGCAAGCTCAGTATGCAAAAATCTTTCTCTTTCGATACAGAAACAACCGGAATAGACCCAAATGAAGCCGAACTCGTGGGTATGTCGTTTTCCTTTGCAGCCCATGAAGGCTATTACGTACCCGTTCCTGCCAATAAATCGGATGCCCTAAAACGAATTGAGCACTTCAGACCGGTACTCGAAAACCCGAATATTGAAAAAATAGGCCAGAACATCAAGTACGATTTCCTGATTATGAAATGGCACGGCATCAACATCCGCGGTCCGATATTCGACACCATGATAGCACACTACGTCTGCGAACCCGAAATGCGACACAAACTCGACTACCTTGCCGAAGCTTATCTCAATTACAAAATGGTACCCATCGAAGACCTTATCGGCAAAGGTGTCAAACAACTGAACATGCGCGATGTTGACCCTCAACAAGTGTCTGACTACGCAGCCGAAGATGCAGATATCGCTTGGCAACTCAAGGATGAAATGATTGCCCTCATGAAGAAAAATGCTACATCCAACATCTACCACGATATAGAAGTGCCCCTCATCCAAGTACTCGCCGAAATGGAATACGAAGGTGTAAAAATAGACCGACAGTTGCTCTACGATTATTCGAAAGTGCTCGAAAAACAAATCCTGGAAAAAGAATCTGAAATATACAAACAAGCCGGTTCAAGATTCAACATAGCATCGCCAAAACAAGTGGGTGAAATATTGTTCGACAGAATGAAGATACCCTACCGCTGGAAAAAAACTGCCAGCGGCCAATACAGCACCGATGAAGAAAAACTCACCGAACTCTCCTACGAATTCGATTTCGTCAATACCATTCTCGAACACCGCAAACTCAGCAAACTGAAATCAACCTACGTGGATGCACTCCCCAATATGATAAACCCCAAAACCGGTAGAATCCACAGCTCATTCAATCAGGCTCGTACCGCCACAGGCAGACTAAGCTCCGAAAATCCCAACCTGCAAAACATACCCATCCGCGACGAAGCAGGCAGGCACATAAGAAAAGCATTCATACCACGTGACGAAAACCACCTGCTCATCTCTGCCGACTACTCGCAGATAGAACTCCGCCTCATCGCCGAAATGGCCGGCGAACAAGCTATGCTCGAAGCCTTCCAGGCTAACCAGGACATCCACGCAGCTACCGCCGCTAAGGTCTATGGCGTTCCGCTTCATGAAGTAACATCCGACCAACGCCGCAATGCCAAAACCGTCAACTTCAGTATCATCTACGGCGCCGGAGCCACCAACCTCTCTCAACAACTCAAAATAAAACGAGCAGAAGCAAAAGAACTCATTGACCAATACTTCAACCAATACAAAGACCTCAAAGCCTACATGGACAATACCGTAGAGTTCGCCCGCAAAAACGGATACGTCACTACTTTACTTGGCAGAAGAAGATACTTGCGCGATATCGATTCACGTAATTCACTCGCCCGCTCCAATGCCGAACGAATGGCTATCAACTCTCCCGTTCAAGGCTCCGCAGCTGATATGATTAAAATAGCAATGATCAACATCCAAAAAGCATTGTCTGAAAGCAATTTCAAAACAAAAATGATACTCCAGGTTCACGACGAATTGGTCTTCGATGTGCCGGTGTCAGAAGCAGATAAGGTGTCAGAACTGATTCGCAATAAAATGATTCATGCCATACCAAGTCTGAAAGTACCCATTGAAGTAGGTATCGGCCGTGGCCAAAACTGGCTCGAAGCTCATTAAACAAGTACTATTTTAAAAAAAATTGTCGAATAAAAAAGATTTATTTGTTTTTGTTAGGATTCCTTACTATATTTGCAGAATCAATTTTGCCTAAACATTTAAATCTTCTAAAAAATGAACAAACCCGTATTTTACCACGCCGGCTGTTCTGTATGTGTAAGCGCAGAACACGACATCGTTTCACTCATAGGCAGTGACAATGTAGAAATCGTTCACCTTGGCGAACAAAAAAATCGCATCAGCGAAGCCGAAAAACTCGGCGTAAAATCAGTACCAGCCCTTGTAACGCCTAATGGCAATGTACTCCACCTCAACTTTGGTGCCTCAATGGAAGATGTCAAAGCTTGAATAATTTGTCCTGCAGCGTTTAGTTGTTAACTTTGCAGGACATTCATTTTTTTTCACCATCAAACATACAAAAATGAAAGTAGCAGTGTGGGACACTTATGTCACCAAAAAAGACGGAAGCATCATGCACTTTGATATTATTGCTCCCGATCATGTCAGAGACGAATCAACCATCCACGCCTTCGGCAGAGCGTATCTCAAAACCAAAGGGCAAGAAAACCAAGCACTTACGGCCAAGGAATGCAGCTTCTGCCACATCGAATCGGTCAGAAAAGCATGGGAAGAACCCATTGCCCAACAAGGATATTATATTTACGAAATGGAAAACTGCAACTAAATGCCATCTCCATTTGACCCAAACACACAAAATCATCTCACCGAAAGCAAAATCGTGGTGGCTTTGGAGCGGATTGCCGAAGCCTTCCGCGTTTTGCTATGGAACGAAAGCAAGGCCTACAACCTCAGCACCATACAGATCCAACTACTCATCTTTCTCGCTTACCATGATCAAGCAAAATGCTCGGTAAGCTACCTCGCACGTGAGTTCAACATGACCAAACCAACTATCAGTGACAGCATAAAGGTTCTGAAAGAAAAAAAACTGGTCGAAAAACACGACAATCCTGCCGACTCGCGCAGCTATACCATCAAGCTTACTGCCAAAGGTCACAACATTGCTACTCATGCAGCAGCATTTTCAACTGCCATCGAAACACCTTTGTCGAAACTACCTGACAATCAAAAACAAGCTATGCTGTCTGGCCTTACTTCACTCATCTACGACCTCAATCGCAATGGTATCATCACCGTACAACGTATGTGCTACACTTGCTCACATTATCGCGCAACCGAAGGAAAACACTACTGCAGCCTCATAAATGCCCAACTGACTACCGGCCAGATTCGCCTCGATTGCCCTGAACACGCCTCTGTCGTATGAACCGGATACTTACCAACATACAACTCATTCGCCAAAGAATGATTCAGGCATGCACCCTCGCAGACCGTAATCCTGCCGAAGTAAAACTCCTGCTCGCTACCAAAACAATAGCACCTGCCTCTATCATCACCGCACTCGAAGCCGGCGAAACACTCATCGGCGAAAACAAAGTGCAGGAACTGAAAGAAAAATCTACCGCGCTCAGCCACATTCCGCACCAGTCGCACTTCATCGGCCACCTGCAGACCAACAAAGTCAATGATGTCATCCGCTATGTCTCTTGCATACAGTCTGTTGACCGCATCAGCCTCGCCGAAAAACTCCAAAAACGCCTCGAATACGAAGACCGCAGCATCGACATCTTCCTCCAGTTCAACACATCTTTCGAAGCAAGCAAATTTGGTGCTGATCCTTCCACAGCCACTACATTCGCCAAGGGCATCGCACAGTTCGACCGCCTCCGCATCAAAGGTCTCATGACCATCGGCCTATTCTCTGCCGATCCTCTACAAGTGCGCAAATGCTTCCGCCTGCTGAAGAATATTCAACATCAAATCCTCAACTCCGGCATCCCTGCTCACGAACTCTCCATGGGCATGAGTAACGACCTCGAGACGGCTATCGAAGAAGGTGCTACCATCATCCGCGTCGGCACTGCCATTTTCGGCACCCGCCCCTTTCCCGACAGCTATTACTGGAACGAAAAACAATGATCGGTAGCTCTTTTTTATGACTTGGGCGTGCCCCTGTCGGGTCAGGCTATCCGCCTTACTTCGTGCCGGCTTCTATCCTTCACGCGCATTTTTACTACCACATGATACATATTTATTTCTCCAAAAATTAAACTCTTTACTCATTTCATCCAACATGCTCAACTCACTCCACCTTTGTATTCGCCCCTCAACAATGAAAACACCACCGAATCATCTATCTTTTCAGCTGTCTTGTAATGTTCCCTCAGCAGACCTTCTCTCGTAAACCCAAATTTTTCCATTATACGGAGTGAGGGCACATTCATCGGGCTTACATAAGCTTCTATTCGGTTGAGTTCCATTTCATTGTATCCATAAGGCACTATCACCGCCAATGCTTCACTCATATATCCTGCCTGCTTGTCCGTATCATGCTTCAACATGTAACCCAACTCCGCACGCCTATGTTCGGCATACCAGTTATGAAACCCGGCACCACCTATTATCCGCATCGAAGATTTTTCTATTAGCTGAAAAAACACAAACGAACTCCTGAAAGAAGTATAGCCACTTTCAAACTTCTCCCGTTCACGCACGAACTCCTCATCGGTCTCATGTCCTAGTAACCGGCGTATGGCTGCCTCATCACAATGCGTAAAAATATAAACAAAATCCTGCGGCACCAACTTTTTCAATATCAGCCGACTGGTTTCTATCTGTAGAAGGTCCATTGTCCCAAACATTACATTCAAGTATTTAAAAATAAATCACAACTCATTCCTTTACGAATTTTCCGCCAGCCAGTATGTGTACTCCATCTCGTAACTCACAGTAATATACACCGGCTATAAGACCGGATACATCCACACGTGTGGTGCCTCCATTGTATTCCACTACTTTCATTTCGCTACCGGCAGCATTCAATATTCTTATGAATCCTTTTTTGGGCTGTTTACCATTTGTCTGTCTTATGTTGACAAAATCTCCAGCCGGATTCGGGAATATCTCTGTCCCACTTATTTGATTGTTCGGTATTTGTTCATCAGCTTTGGTCGTTATTTCCCCTACCTTCATGCCGTTGCCGAAGCTCGACACCCACATTTCTTTCTGGTTGTAAGGATTAAAGTACACGCGCTCCGGCTGCCTAAACGGATAACTCTCCACAAGCGTCCAGTCCGGTATTGGCTGATTCATATTCTGCGACACCCACAATCCCTGCGTCTCTGTCGTGAGGTAAGCCTCATTCAGTTTGAGAGGGTTGAACGTAAGTGATGTCACACGGTCGAAGTCTGTGCCGGTGAGTTTTGTCCAACTTAGTCCGCGGTCAGTAGTCTTAAAAAGTCCGCCAAGTCCATTCGGTGGCCCGCCCCAACCACTGAACACACACACGTACCAAGTGTTCTGTGCAGGATCATTCGGGTCGATGATGATGTCCTTCGTCCAATAATACATCGAGCTGTGGCTCACATCAGCCCACGTACCCAACACCGGATCATAAACAAATACACCCGAAGATGCCGTAAATACCCCTTGCGGATTCCTCCTACCCGAAAATGTACAGACTACTTTTCCGTCATTCAACACTTCAATACATGCCGGATGCCCTTCCGTCCTTGGTGGGTTGGGTAGTTTTGTCCAGACAGAACCTGCAAGAGCATTCAGGTTATCCGTTTTATAGATGCCACCCTGCTGTGCACCTTGAGTACCACCATAATGTATCACCGAGGCATACATGGTATTGGGCTTGTTCGGGTCTGTTGCCAACCAGAATACCGGATGATTGAAACTGTGCAAGGTAGCCCAGGTAGCACCATCATTAGTTGAATATACGATTTTACCGTTTGCATCATTGGCATCAAGCAGTGCATCCGACAGACGCGTACTCTGATACATATCATGAATATTCGAACACCCGGCAAACATATTGCCATTTACGTCTTTAACCATCCTATACACCGTATTGACACCAAAGCCGGAGTATTGGTATCCCCAGCTCTTACCTGCGTCCACACTTCTTATTCCACCTATGTCGCTGTAACAACCCATCATGGTACTTGCATTCTGCCAAAACACCTGCCAGCACGTAGTATTCTCGAGCCCGATGCTGTGATAGGGTTTGTTCTTGGGTGTTGCTTGCCCGGCTGGGTTCTCGTCCGCTTGCCCGACATAAGCCTGCCTCCATGTGAGTCCACCGTCTGAAGTCAGCTGTACATTGCTGAAGTTACCGAACATCACTCTCGCAGAATTAAACGGTGCTACTGTCAGTCCGAAGCAGTTCTCGCTCCAGCCCCATGTCTTGTCGCCGCCATGCCCCTCCCAGCCTGTGATAATGTTGGCATTATTGACCGTATTGAAGACCTTTGCCCAGGTGCTTCCTCCATTTTCTGACTTAAAAACCAATGGCCCACCAGTATTGTCATCTGCCCCTCCCAAATATATACGGTCAATATCGTTATATGCCATGGCAGCATACATAATGAAGTCGGCACTAAAATCTATGCCCGTTGAAACAGATTGCCATAAGCCGGATACATTGTCCATCACATACACTCCTTTGGCGAAATCATAATAGTCCCACGGTGCTACACCATTGTACACATCGGCTACATCAGCAGTTATACACACAAACTTAGTAATACCGCCTTCCTTTGCAGCAGCAAAACTCCAAATACGCTCATTGGCAGGAATTCCGGTGGTGGGCATCACTGTAAAGGAGTTACCACCATTGTTCGACACAATAAGACCATCATTGGTACCAATGTATATGTTGCTTCCGTCCCAGAATACGCCTCCCATGATCAGTCCGGCACCATTGTCATCAGCGCTTTTCACCGTACTGAAGCTAGCACCTCCATTATTCGAGAAAAGAATATCGCCATAAGCACTTACTAATAATTGCGAAACATTATAAATATTTGCCTTCATGGAATAGATCCCTCCATAATTTTCAACATCATAAGCCATGAGCCGACTCCAGGTTACTCCACCATCGGATGTTTTAACAGGATAGCCGTCATTGCCATCATTAAAATTACAGTATGCTATCATCGGATCATTTGTAAATTCGTAAGTAGAATTGCCGCCTACCTGAAGCTTCTGAAAATCTACCTGGTCGTATGACTTCCCATAATCGGTACTGTGAAACATGGCCGACAAATCGGAGGCTACATAATACTCATCTTCATTGTAAGGGTTGATGCTTGGAAAAAACATGGCACCACCGCCACCCATCCCACGCGGAGCAAAGGAAGTAGGTTGGCTGATACCTGTCAAGCATACTAAAATAGCCGTTATGACAAACAAGGTCTTTTTCATTTTTTCATAGTTTTTGGTGGGTTGGTCAAATATATACAATAGACTCTTTTTCCACCAGATTCGTTACTGCAATTTTTTTTGCAACAGAGAAAATTCTTACCTGTAAGCAATATTCCGTTGATAGCCCGGACTCATTTTCTCCCTTAACAGTAGCTCACAATAATCATTCGAAAGATAAATTAATCCAAAATATCGCAAAAGGCGAAAATCCTTAAAATAAATTAACTGAGCTATATCATTGTATATCAATACATTAGAAAATAATCATTCAACAATAAAAAAAAATAATTCAATCAAACTACTGATTTTCTGTAACCTCACACAAAGACATTTACTCTATAAGATCAAACAGCTTATTCTTTAAACATTTAAAAAATCAACAAAATGAAATCATCCGTTAAAAACTGGTCTTTGAGCCAGATCATCCGTTCAACAGGAATTTTCGCACTTCTTTTAGTGGCTTTATTCAGCATGCAATCTTGCTCAAAAGAAGAAACCTCACCACTCGAAACACCAGCCTACACTTCACTTAACTCAGCGATGAGAAAACTATGGTCAGACCATGCATCCTGGACACGTGAAGTAATCGTAAACTTTGCAACCAATGCACCCGGCCTGAACGAATCTATCAACCGATTGCTGAAAAACCAGGAAGACATAGGTAATGCAATCAAACCATACTACGGAAACGAAGCAGGTGATGCCCTTACTACCTTGTTAAAAGAACACATCACCACGGCTGCCGAAATCCTTACAGCTGCCAAAGCAGGCAATACAACTGCCCAGAACGATGCCGCTGCCAGATGGTATGCCAACGGTGACCAGATAGCCACTTTCCTCAGCACTGCCAATCCTAAAAACTGGCCACTTGACCACATGAAATCACACATGAAAGACCACCTTGATCTAACGCTTGAAGAAGCAGTAGCCGAACTTACAGGCAACTACACAGCAAGCGTAGCAGCTTATGATAAGATATACCCACAGCTTCTACATCTGGCCGATCTGCTTTCTGAAGGTGTAGCCCTACAGTTTCCCGACAAATTTAAATAAATAAACACTAAAACCGCTCACCGCCTTGTCTGTAAAAGTTTACTTGCGCAGACGGGGCGGTATTTAAGCCAAAAACCGGCTATGCCCCCGATTTCCCTCTCCTACTTTGATTTTCCATCATTTGCCTTTCTTTGAAGAAAATCTATATTCTTCCGTTATGTTGTTTTATATGATTTTACTTTTTTAAAAAAAATCAGATATTATTTGTAACCTATTTTACATTGTGTTACTCCAATGGTTTAAATGGTTTTATCAATGATGTATTGTTTTTCCTTCAATTATTAAACCAAAAAGAAAAAGGTTCATTTTAATAAGAAGAGAATTTAAACACGCACCAAAAAAACCAATATTTGAAAAGTAATATTTATGACTAAAGGCCTTTGGCAAATTGTTGAAATTATATAAAAAATAGAATGTATGAATGTACTGGAAAAATTTACCGATGCAGATGTAATTAGCAAGGTATTGAATGGTGAAAAGGCAATGTATGAAATAATTGTAAGACGGTACAACCCCTACCTGTACAAAATAGGAAGGAGTTACAACTACAGTCATGATGATACCCAAGATCTCATGCAAGACACTTATATAGATGCATACAAAAGCCTCGACAAATACGAAGGCCGGTCCAATTTCAAGACGTGGATTAGCCGTATTATGCTCAATAATTGTTTCCGAAAAAAGGAAAAATCAAGTTTTAAAAAAGAAGTCATGGAAGAATTTAATGAACACTCGACCCCATTGTTTGCTGCTGCTGAAAACAAAACAGCAACCATCGTACACAGCAGAGAACTGGGTACTATCATAGAACAAGCTCTTGACAATATCCCATTGGATTATAAGATGGTGTTTACACTCAGAGAGATGAACCAAATGAGTGTAGCAGAAACATCAGAACTCCTCCAGATTAGTGAAGCCAACGTAAAAGTACGACTCAATCGGGCGAAAGAAATGCTCCGACAACATATCGAAAAGTCATACACTGCCACCGAACTATATGAATTCAACCTGGTGTATTGTAATGCAATGGTTGACCGTGTAATGAACATCATTGATAAACTCTAAGAAAAAACTAAGGAAATGCAAAAGACGATGCTAAATAATAAAACTTCCCCACAGTCAGTTTCGCCGATAAAAGCGATTGCTAATCAATTATCAGAATCAGAAAAAATAAGCAAGATTCAATATCATTTTGCCGAAATAATGGATGCACTCGGCCTGGACCTTACAGACGATTCTCTGAAAGATACGCCGAAGAGAGTAGCAAAAATGTTCGTAAAAGAATCATTCAGTGGCCTCGACCCAAAAAACAAACCGTCTATCAGTTTGTTTGAAAATAAGTACGGATACCACCGCATGCTGGTAGAAAAAGACATAACGCTTTATTCCAACTGTGAACACCACTTTGTGCCCATCATCGGCAAGGTTCACGTGGCTTACATACCCGGCGATAAAGTGATCGGGCTTTCGAAAATAAACCGTCTGGTACAGTATTACGGCAAACGACCACAGGTACAGGAACGCCTGACCATGCAGATAGCAGAAGCAATGAAAGAAATACTACAACACGATGATGTAGCTGTCGTCATTGAAGCTGATCACCTTTGTGTAGCATCAAGGGGCATTCATGACACCAACAGCATGACTACTACTTCATGTTATATGGGTCAGTTTGAAAACAAAGCGCTACAACAGGAATTTTTAACATACATAAAATAGTACAAAATCATGGCACAAGCAGTAAAAATAAAATCGATAGAGCACCTGACACATGATGTTCTGAAAATAGTAGCCGACAAACCTGAAGGCCTGAGTTACACTCCAGGGCAGGCAGTAGATGTCTCTGTCAATAAACCGGGATGGGAAGAAGAACTACGGGCATTCACCTTTACTTCACAACCTGAAGATGATTTTATTGAATTCAACATCAAGACTTATCCGTCACACAATGGTGTTACCAATCAGCTGCAGTCTATGCAGGCCGGCGACGAACTCTTGATAGGCGATGTTTTTGGAGATATCCACTACAAAGGCGAAGGTGTTTTTATAGCAGGTGGTGCAGGTATTACTCCGTTTATTGCCATCATTAACCAGCTTGAGAAGGAAAACAAAATCGGAAACAACAAACTTCTGTTTGCCAACAAATCAACCAAAGATATTTTTAACAAAGAACGCTTCGAACGACAACTTGGCAGCCATTACATCAATGTGCTTTCTGACGAAAAAACCGAAGCACACGAACACGGTTATATTACAGCCGATATCATCAAGAAATACGCCGGCGACAACACAAAATACTTCTACCTGTGCGGACCACCGCCTATGATGGATGCCGTAGAGAAAAGCCTGGCAAGCCTGGGTATCACAGAAGAATCAATAGTCAAAGAACCATTCTGACGAAAAAACAGAGTAAGTAAATTCTTACAAACCTTAATCACTTTTATAACCCTAATATTTTCATAAAAACAGACCGACATACGGATCAAATTGATTCGCTGTCGGTCTTTTATATTATGTCTGTTGTTATCAATTACAACTTTTCGAACTGAGCCTGAAAAAACCTAAGGTATCTTGGTTCGTAAACCATCTTCAATCCTGTGATTTTCTTCCTGTTTTTATACACATTTGCCACAGATTCTGCTATGACGTCCATGTGTGCCTGGGTATATACACGCCTTGGCATAGTAAGCCTTACGAGCTCAAGCTTCGGATAGTAATGGTCGCCGGTCTGTGCATTCCTGCCGGCTGAAACGATGCCTCGTTCCATAGTCCTCACGCCTGAATCAATATACAACTCGGCAGCCAGTGCCTGTGCCGGGAACTGGTCTTGGGTAAGGTGTGGCAAAAAGCGTTTTGCATCAATGAAAATACCGTGTCCGCCTATTGGCAGCACAATAGGGATACCGGCTTCTTGCAGTTTTTCACCAAGATACTGCACCTGACCAATACGCGCCTTCATGTGTTCGTCATGAACTGATTCGGCAATACCGATGGCCATGGCTTCCATATCTCTGCCTGCAAGCCCTCCGTAGGTATGCAAGCCTTCATAAACAACAACCAGATTACTGGCTTCTTCGAATGTCTCAAAATCATTCACAGCAAGGAACCCACCAATGTTTACAAGAGCATCTTTCTTGCCACTGAATGTTGCCCCATCTGTCAGATCGCAGATCTCGCGTACTATCTCCGCTACACTCTTGTGCGAATAACCGGCTTCACGCTGCTGAATGAAGAAAGCATTCTCGGCAATCCGTGTCATATCGAGCATTATTTTTATACCATGTTTGCTGGTGTATTCACGAAGCAGTTTGAGGTTTTCCATTGATACCGGCTGGCCACCTGCCATATTAACAGTAACAGCTACGCAGATATAAGGTATTTTGACAGCACCGTGCTTTTTGACAACTGCATCGAGCTTATTGATATCGATGTTACCCTTGAATGGGTGAAGGCTTTGCGAGTCATGTGCTTCATCAATGATGACATCTACGAATGTACCTCCTGCGAGTTCTTGGTGAAGTCGGGTCGTTGTAAAATACATATTGCCCGGCACGATATCACCTTTCTTGATCAGGGACTGTGACAGAAGATTTTCTGCTCCTCTACCTTGGTGTGTAGGTATGAGGTATTTGTATCCGTAGTATTTTTGAACAGCTTTTTCGAGCGTATAGAAATTTTTACTGCCGGCATAAGCTTCATCGCCCATCATGAGCCCTGCCCATTGGCGGTCACTCATGGCAGAAGTACCGCTGTCTGTCAGCAGATCGATGTACACGTCCTCTGATTTCAATAAAAATGTATTGTAGCCTGCTTCCCTGATGGCTTTACGGCGTTGTGCAGGAGTGGTCATTTTGAGCAATTCAACCATTTTTATCTTAAACGGCTCTGCCCATGAACGTTTTTTGATACTCATTGTCTTTTTGTCTGCAAAATTACGCTCTGTGGTAGCCGGCATGGTATGACCAAAATCATAGGTGGCAATGATTATATTACGTTTCTTGCAGCTGATTTTACGGGTAATGCCCGTGTATTGAAAATTTAATTATATTCAACAAAAAAGTATGGCAGATCCTCAAAAAACAATCAAGACTCCGGCTTATTCGGAGACAATAAAGACTGAAGTAGTATGCCCGAATGATACCAACCCAATGGAAATATTACAGGGCGGAAGGCTTGTGCAATGGATGGATATTGCAGCAGCCGTATGTGCACAGACTCATGCCGACGGTATCTGTGTGACAGCCTCCATAGACAATGTACGTTTTTATAATTCAGCTAAAATAGGTGATATTCTTACTATAAAAGCCAGAGTGACACGTGCATTTTCTACCTCTATGGAAATATTGGTCGATGCCAGTGTTCGGAATCCTTTCAACCATACACCGAAGTCACTTGCCAAAGCATATTTTACCTTCGTAGCCATCGACGAGCATGCAAAAAAGCGAAACATCGAACCATTAGTGATACAAACCAAGGAGGATGAAAAACATTTCCGGATGGCTGCTGTAAGGAAAGAACGCCAACTCTCACAGCAAGATGATGAGTAAAAACAAGTGAAAATCACTTTTTAAACACTACAGGCATCTGTGCATCAAATTCTCCTTTTATTTCAGGTGTCTGTTTGTCTTCTGTATATTCCTTTACATTGAGTGATACATATTCAAAAAGTTCTTTGATGGTTACTACACTATCTTTGTTAAGGTCTGCTTCACCTTTTAACCCACGCAGTAAAAAATGAGAAAACACACCTTGTCGAAGGCCTTTTGATTCGAGCGAGGTTTCCTCAGATTTTGATGAAAGCAAGATGGCTGTATGTTGTCCGTCGCCGGTGAGTCTGTCATAATAGGCACCCATCATCAGTTCGGGCGATATGCTGTTGTCGGCAGCAAGACCTCCGCTATGGCAGGCATCTATGACACAAAGATTGAGCCTGGCACGAGAATTTTTCATGATTTCATTAAATTCTTCGTGGGTGAGTTTAAAATTATACCCATCGAAATCAATAGGTAGAAAAGAGCCTTTGAGGCCGTGGCCGGCAAAATAGAACATAACAACATCATCGGGGCCGGCATTTTCGAGCATTTCCTTCAACGATTTGCGAATGTTGGCCTTGGTTGCATCTTCATCAATAAGGAGTTTGATCCTTTCGTCAGGGATGCTGCCACCATCCGGGCTCTTTAGGAAAGCATACATTTTGTAGGCATCATCGTCTGAATACCTCAACACCGGCATGTGGCTGTATTGCGAGATGCCGACTACTACTGCCCACACTCTTGAACTGTGAAACATTCCGGGATTGAGTTTTGGGGCATTAGCACCTGGTTCAGAACCTTGATCGCCATAAGCTACTATCAGAGGATTAAATTCGCCGTCAATCCAATTGCCTTCTACTGAAGTTCCATCCTTGCGTGTCAGCTTGCCATTACCATAGTATTTACCATCCTTCCACTGTCCGTTATAGATGTCGCCATTGGCATATTTCATTATTCCGGTGCCATTGAAGAGCTTATTTACGAATTGTCCTTCGTAAGCATTTCCGGTATCTTCATCCAAAAACACACCACGCCCGTTTTGGCAATTGCCACTGATGCAGCCTGTTTTAGCGGCAGGTTCTTTTATTTCGCCTATATATTCGCCGTCACGCCAACTACCGCTGAGTTGAGTACCATTTTGCTTATAGAGTGTTCCTTTGCCTGTAGGCAATCCATTGCTGAAATTGCCGACATATTTTTCACCATTAGGATAATACCAGGTTCCAAAGCCGGTGATTTTCCCCTTACTAAACTGCCCCTCGTACTTACTGCCGTCAACATAGGTCATAACACCATCTCCGCTTATGCAATTGCCTGTAAGGCACCCTGCCTGAATGTCGGTTCCGTCGTTTTTGCTTTCCTTCTGTATATATATTTCTTCTACAAGGTTACCATTTTCATCAACCGGTCGTCCTTTTTTCCAGTAACCGTTTCTGACCGTACCGTCAGAATAAGTCTTTATACCATGGCCCTCCGGGAACCTGTTCTTCCAGTTGCCCTGATATTTACTCCCATCCGTAAAATAACAAACACCAATACCATGACATTCACCATTTTTGAAAAAGCCGATATACTTAGCACCACTCGGAAACAAGTAAATGCCCTTGCCGTTCTTACAGTCGCCAGACAGACATTGGGCCTGCACCTGCTCTAATAAAAACAAGGAAGTAATAAGTACAATGATTGATTTGAAATAAAAATTCATGCCCGGCAGATTCATTTTTGGCTTTGTGGATTATTTACACACAACAAAATAAGTAATAAAAATACATTTTTCAAAAAATTATAATTCCAGCCATGCCTGGTTTATTAAAAATTTAACGATTTATCAAGGTAAAAATTTTAAACCCAGCTGTCTCAATAGGAATTAAACGATAATGATTCGTGTAAATAATTCGTGCTTAAGTAATAAAATCAAAGTGAACCATGGTTTTTGAGTTTTTGGAATGGATTTGAAGTAATATTTATTGAAGCAAAGTGTCTGATGCGTTTTTGGGCTTAGAAGTAACCAAGGCGATATCAAACTTTCAATAGCCCAAAAGAAAAAGAAATAATAAAATATGTGAATTATTGTCTTAAAACCTTCTTTCCATTTATAAAAATGACAGCTAAAAGCTTAACTTTGTAATGAACTAAACTATTACTAACATGAAAATGAAACTATTACTGGTCACCATAATGGTGGTGTCCATCTGTACCGGAGTATTTGCTCAACAAAAGAAAGCTAAAATGCAATATTTCGGTGAAAAAATCAAGGCAAAGAATGCCATCAGTTACGATGTAATGCTCGACAAACTGGCAACAACAGAGCCGTTAAAGGCCAAAGTTCGCGGCAAGGTTCAGTCCGTGTGTCAGGAAAAAGGGTGCTGGATGACCATCGTATCGGATGACAAGTCAAAACCTGTAATGTTTGTAAAATTTAAAGATTATGCTTTCTTTGTACCGAAAAACATCCAAGGCAAGGAGGCCGTTGTGGAAGGTGAAGCATATTATGAAGAAACCTCTGTCAAAGAACTTAAACATTACGCTGAAGATGAAGGCAAATCAAAAGCTGAAATAGATGCCATCACAGAACCAAAACGCGAACTCAAGTTAATGGCATCAGGTGTTATTATTATTGAATAAAAAATTATTGTAATTGTCGGTTGTCTGTTTACGTACTGTTTTTTCTGTCTTTCTGGCCATCCTTGCTATGGGCAGTTTCGCTCAGCAGGCTGAATTGGATAGTCTGAAAAACAGCCTGAAACTCAGACAACCTGACACTTCGCTTATCAATACGCTTAACGAACTCGGCTTTCTGAGTTTGGGTGATGATCCTATACAAGCCGGCAAATATCTTACTGAAGCACTCGACAAATCTGTGAAAGCAAAATTTCCAAAAGGTGAAGCCAATGCTTACGTTTCACTTGCCATTATAGCATCTATCCATTCTGATTATAAAAAAGCACACGATTATTATAAAAGAGCCATTGCCATTCGCAGCCGATTAGGTGACCGAAAGGGCGTAGCAAATATTTACAACAACATTGGTAATCTTCATGATGAACAGGGCGATTTCTTTAATGCAATTGAAAATTTTAAACAGGCCTTAGAAATATACCAATCGTTGGGCGACAAGACCAAAATGGGCCGCGCACAGTACAACATAAGTACAGTCTATTGGCGAATGGGCAATTATTCGAAAGCTATAGAAAACGTATATGCTTACCTGGCAATCGTAGATAAGGAAGGTGACCAGGAAGGAATAGCCACTGCAAACAACCTGCTCGGCAACCTGCAAGTTGACATTCTTAAGCCTGAGAAAGCTATGAGTTATTATCAGACCGCACTAAAAATATGGATTGATACCAAAAATAAAGAAGAAGAAGCCAATATACTCAACAACATAGGTAGTCTGAAAGATGATTTGGGTGAAACCGCAATGAAGAATGGAAAAAAATCGGAGGCCCTCCAATTATTCAACGAATCTATCCAATACCTTGAAAATTCACTCAAAATCCGACAGACCAGAAATGACGAAGCAGGCATCAGTGAAATATACAATAATCTGGGTGTTGTTAAAAAAAATCTGGGTACATTGTACTTAAAATCCAACGACAAAATCTTGGCAAAAAAATATCTGAATGAAGCCTTGCAATCATTCAAGCAATCATTGACTATTCGGGAAAAAGAATCAGATAAAAACGGCATCATTGAAGTATATAACGGCCTGGGCGACGTGTACCGCAGACTCAAGGACTACAAGACGGCATTTTATTATACCGAGGCCTACAAAAAACTCGCAGAAGAAATTGGCAGCACAAAATTTCAGCAATCGGCATTCAAGGATCTGGCACAATTAAATGCCAGTATCGGCAATTATAAAAGTGCTTATGAAAACAGACTAAATTATGACTCGCTCAAGGATGTTCGGATGGACGAATCGAATCTACTGAAATACCAGCAAGACGAGTTCAACTTCAAGGAAGGAAAAAGGCAGCGTGAAATAGACCAGAAACAAAGCCAGATAACATTACAACAAGAAAAATTAAAAACCGAACGAACCAGACGAAATTCACTTTTGGGTGGAGCAATATTGCTTGGACTACTTACACTTTTGCTGTACAACCGGTACCGCATAAAGAACAAATCAAACAAAGAACTGACTGAAAAAAACATCATCATCGAACAAGAAAGAATGCGTTCGGACCAATTGTTGATGAATATATTACCGGCCAGCACTGCGCTCGAACTCAAAACTACCGGAGCAGCCAAAGCAAAACAGTATGATTCTGTATCAGTACTCTTTACCGATTTTAAAAACTTTACACAAATAGCCGAAAAACTAAATGCTGAAGAACTCGTGGCTGAGCTAGATCATTGCTTCAAAGGTTTTGATGCAATTACTACTAAATACGGTATCGAAAAAATCAAGACTATCGGTGATGCTTACATGTGTGCCGGCGGCATACCGGATGTCAACCAAACCCACCCAATGGATACAGTGATGGCGGCATTGGAAATGGTAAAATTTCTCCACGACTACCAGTTACCTAAAATAAAGCAAGGCCAACCATATTTCGAAGTACGCATAGGCATCCATACAGGGCCGGTGGTAGCGGGTGTAGTTGGTACCAGGAAATTTGCTTACGATATCTGGGGCGACACCGTCAATCTCGCTGCAAGAATGGAATCAAGCGGCGAACCCGGAAAAGTAAATATCTCTGAGTCAACCTTTGAGCTGGTTAAAGACCATTTCAAATGTATCCACCGTGGCAAAATCGATGCTAAAAATAAAGGACAGATCGATATGTATTTTGTTGAAGATGCCACACAAGTCTGAAATGATGTTTTTAAAAATCCTTCCATTTTCTATAAGAATGAAAAAATATTTACTAGCCCTGGTTTGTAGCACAATCCTAATACTCCTTACACATTGCTCCAACAAACCCCACCTTAACTACGATCAAATAGGTAAAAAACTTTGTGGCTGCTCAGAAGAGCTTTCGCAAAAAAATACAAAACTCACTCAACTCATCGAGAAAAAACAGAATGACAAAGCCATGTTGTTGATGGACACACTCGAAACAATGGAAAACAAACTGAAGGCCTGCATCATTGAAGAAAATAAATTGGATAATTTCATGAATGACTCAAAATCAGAAAAGGCACTGCCGCGGGTACTTAATAAATTGTGCCCCGACAGAAGTGGCAAAATCATTGAACTCGTAAAAGAAATAAAATAATACTTACACTTCAACCAAGTTTTTCGCATACCATAACAAAGGCCGGTGGCATATTGAACGGAACAAAACGTATCTGGATGTTTTTGAATATTTTTTGATAATATTTTCTGGCATTGAGCGAGTAATGGAACTGAATAAATTTACCACCGGGTTTCAAAGCCTGATGGCAAGCACCAACAATAGATTCTGTAAGACTTTCGGGCAATATCATGAAAGGTACAGCCGACACCACATAATCAACCTCACGAACACCACGCGATGCCAACTCAGGTATGAGATGTTCGGCCGACTCAGGCAATACACTTAGTCTGGGATCCTTAAAGTTTTCCTCTAGATATTTAAGAAAGTATTCATTGATTTCGAATGAATACAAATGTGCATCCTGCTTCATACTGTTGAGCAGATGTCTTGTAATAACACCATCACCGGGCCCTAGTTCCACAATATTTTGAGCATTGTTAAAATCAATGTTGCTTAACATGGTCTTGCACAAAAAACCCGAACTCCTGACAAGTGTGCCTGTCGTCCTGAAGTGCATCAGTGTATTTTTCAGATAATTGATTTGCTCCATCTGTTTCACTCTTTTTTAATGTTCCGTATCATCTCTTTGCATTCTGATACAAAAACCAAACCGATTTTATTTGCCTTCCTTTATAAAATTTTCTAAATCCGGATACATTCGTTTTAGCTCAATAGCCTGATTCCTGGTTATCGGCCAACCATCAACATACGCAACAATAAACGCATCCTTCACGCCGCTATTGTTAATTTTAGTACGAAGTAAACTAATTTCTGAATAACTATCTTTGTTGCCTATAAGATAAAACAACAAATCTGACTTTGGTCTTTTTTCGATAATAAAATCCGGATAGGCATCAAGTATCTGCGAATGATTAGCCTGTGTGGTGGCTGCTACCTGTACACGGTACATCAAGCCGATGTTAGACAATCGATATATATTGTACCTTTCGTCAGCCAGGCTCTTCATAACTTTTAACTCCTGATACTCAAATTGTATGCCGGCATCATCCTGTTGGCTGAAAGCAAGATCGACTCTGTTGGACAAATTCTGCTTCAACACGCTGGCATTTGCAGGAATATCATCTTTTATTATTGGAAAATTACGTCCTGCACCACGTACCAAAATCTGCTTTTCATTTACGTCATTCTTTTGGAGATAATCGCGGATATTTTCTGCTTGCCGAAGGGAGATATAAGCATCAGCCTTAGCATCTGAGGTACCTGCAACATGACCCGTCAGTATCAGTCTAACCGATTTATTTTGTTTAAGGATTGTAGTAACGCTGTTGAGATACTGAACATTTTTTGGTGTTAGTAATTTTGTAGCATCATCCCAGAACATTGATTGCACTTCAAAATCCTGCTCGATTTCTTTTTTTTCATGCCCGTATAAGGTTTGCACCGATGTATTTGAGTTTTGGTTAGTCTTCAAATTTGCTTCCGACTTTTGAATGTCTGTTTCAGTCACTTCCGCCACATTTTCTCTTATGCTATTAATAATAATGTCCGGAAAATATACTGAAAAGATATCGCGTTTGCCGTACGACTCGAGCCGAGATGATGCAAAATATCCATAATACTCTCCGGGTGCGAGGCGAAAATACAAGTCATCAGCTGCAGAGTTGAATGGTATTCCGGCGTTGGTGGGCAAAGACCATTTTTTTGCTACAGCATCATAAGTACTAGAAAATATGTCAAAGCCACCAATACTGTTCAGGCAGTTGCTACTAAAATATATTACTGTAGCATCGTCTTTTAAAAAAGGAGTAACTTCATCATAAGCAGAATTGATTGCGTCACCGGCATTGACTGCTTCTGTCCAGCGCCCTTTTACCAACTTTGAAAAATAAATATCAAACCCACCGTAACCGCCTGGCCTGTTACTTGAAAAACAAATTAGCGTATCATTTACAAATGTCAGATCGCGGTCGCCCTTTGCTGCGTTAACGGGTCCTCGGTAGTACTGAGGGTTCATTTGCTGGTCTATATTTTTCTGAAAAGTATCAACCAAAATATCTCCGCTATACAAGGTAAACCCTCTAAAAAAATACATTTCTTTGCCTCGACCTGAAAACCCGGTAATATATTCATTACGCGGACCATTTATCATGTACGAAATGGGGTTTGTGTTGGTCCAGGTACCATTTATCAGGAAGCTTTCGTAAATGTCGCTGCTGTAGCTTCCGTACACATCTGCAATACCCTGGTCATTCCTCTGGCCTCCGTTACTTTTATCATTTGCCGATGCAAAATATAATTTTGTTGAATAATTGGGGCTTAGTATCGGTGCAAACTCATCATGAATCGTATTCACAGTATTGCCAAGATTATCGATAATATAATTTCCCTGCACTTTTGAAAGCTTAAGTCCGGTGGCACATCTTATAATCTGATCTTTGATAGCAGCTGCATTTTTTTCAGATTTTTTAAATGACAAGGCAGATTTATACCATCTGATGGCTTCAGAAAAATTGTGCCTCAGGTGAAGATTACAAGCCTTCAGGTAGTATAGTTCGGCTTGATTTTTCTTGTCCAAAGCAAGTGTACGGTCTATTAGGTCTAGTGATTCGGCTGTTTGATTTGTATAGAGGTAGGCTTTGGCAAGTGCTGTACTTATATCAGGATCATGCGGACCATTGCTGTATAGATTCTGAAGAATTGATAAAGCCTCTGTGTAGTGTCCTGAATCAAGCTTACGTATGGCATCATGCTTCTGTTCTTTGACAGACTGTGCATACAATGCCGGTGTTGCCAGTAAAACAATACAGAAAATCCGGCCTATTAACCCGACCCGAGTATTAATGAACACTATATTTCCTGATTGGTATCGAATCTCTCCAGGTAATCACCTACTCTTCTCAGGAATGAACCGCCAAGTGACCCGTCAACTACTCTGTGGTCGTAGGAAAGTGACAAAAACATCATCTGTCTGATGGCAATGACATCTCCGTATTCTGTTTCTACTACTGCCGGTTTTTTCCTGATAGCGCCAACAGCCATAATCGCCACTTGTGGTTGATTGATAATTGGTGTACCCATTACATTACCAAAGGTACCTACATTGGTGAGTGTGAATGTTCCGTTCTGTATTTCATCAGGTTTCAGCTGGTTGGCTCTTGCTCTGTTAGCCAGATCGTTAACACTTTTGGTAAGCCCTACCAGATTGAGCATATCAGCATTCTTGATAACCGGTACAATAAGATTGCCTGAAGGAAGGGCAGCTGCCATACCTATGTTGATATCCTTTTTACGGATGAGCTTTGTACCATCTACCGAAATGTTTATCATCGGAAAATCAGCTATTGCCCTGGCAACTGCTTGTATAAATATTGGAGTAAAGGTAATTTTTTCGCCATACTTCTTTTCAAAAGGCCCTTTGACTTTATCCCTCCATTGTACGATAGGTGTTACATCTATCTCTACATAAGATGTTACGTGCGGTGATGTTTGTTTTGACATAACCATGTGATCGGCTATGAGTTTGCGCATTCTGTCCATCTCTATGATTTCTACATTGCCTCCATAGCTTTGTGCAGGCTTGTTAACCGGAGTCTCTGTAGTGGTAGGTGATGGCTGTTGTGTAGTGGCAGGTTGAGAAGTTACCTGTGGTGCGGTAGTCTGTGTTGTATTTGATTTTGCCTCAACATAACTGAGTATATCTTTTTTAGTAACACGTCCGTTGGTACCACTACCTTCTATTGAGTTGAGCTCATTGATGGATATAGATTCCTTTTCTGCAATGTTCTTTACAAGTGGTGAATAAAATTTATTGCCGGAAGTAGTAGGTATCTGCTCAGATTGTGTAGCTCCAGGCACAGTAGTCTGTGTTGCCTGGGCAGCAGGGGCAGTAGCAGTTGATTTGATTTCAGCTGCAGCAGCCGGCACAGATGCTGCATCTCCGGCTTGTTCTTGAGAAATGATGGCAATGACCTTACCTATCTCCACGGTTGTATTTTCAGGATATAATATTTCTGTAATAACGCCTTTCGCAGAGCTAGGCACTTCGGAATCAACCTTGTCAGTAGCTATTTCGAGAACAGTTTCATCAATATCTACGGTATCGCCCACTTTTTTCACCCACTTCAGGATGGTTGCTTCCATAATACTTTCGCCCATTTTAGGCATTACTAGTTCAAATTTTGCCATGACAGTTTTGTTTTAATTTGAAATGCAAAAATATAAGAAAATATTGAAAAATCAGACCTCTTGCACGAATATTCTCCCAAGACGTGTACAGAGTTCTATACAAAGCAAAAATTATTTTTTTTGAGCATTCAAATTTAAATATTTAACATGATAAAACATCCGTTGAAATCATTACACTTAAAACAAAACACCATAAGAAAAAGATGTTGAACAATCATCTTTATACAGCGTTTTACTCTCTTTACTACTCACACACAGATATGCCGACCAACAAAAACATAAGCAAACCAACTACACTCCACTGGGTCACATTATGGAGTCTCGGATTGCTTTGGGGGTGTTCATTCTTTCTTATCAAAAAAGGTCTGGTGTGTTTTACGCCTGTACAGACCGCCAGCATACGTATAGGTGTTACTTCTCTAGCTTTTCTTCCGTTTTTTATCTGGCATTTTAAGAAAATCAACTGGAAAAACCTGAAGTACTATGCCATTGTGGGGCTGGCTGGCAGTGGTATTCCTGCATTTTTGTTCGCCAATGCACAGACCGAAGTATCGAGTTCGGTATCAGGTATTCTCAATTCACTTACACCACTTTTTACCCTTATTATCGGTATAGTATTTTTCAACAATAAGGAAAACGTCAGGAAATTTTTTGGTGTATTGTTAGGTTTAGGAGGTGCTGCCATATTGATCCTTTACGGTAAAGAGCTGAATACAGGTGGTCACATTTCTTACAGCCTCCTCATCATTCTTGCTACCATTTGTTATGCTACCAGTGTCAATACTGTAAAAAAATTTCTGCAGGAGGAAAACCCGCTTGTACTTAGTGCAGTTGCTTTCCAGATCATAGGCATCCCGTCACTGATTGTACTGTTTAATACAGATTTTACGGGCAAGCTCCAACTTGACCATGAGGCATGGGTGGCTTTGGGTTACTTGGTCATTTTAGCTTTTGTAGGTACATTTATGGCTACTGTTTTGTTTTTTGGGCTTGTACAAAAGACAGATGCGTTATTCGGGTCAATGACTACGTATATTATCCCCATCATGGCTATATTTCTTGGACTACTCGATGGCGAAGTTTTAGAAATTTCTCACGGTATGGGTATGGCTGCAATATTAGGTGGTGTATATTTGTCAAGAAAATGATACAGCACATACCTTCTCTATACATCGGTAACAGCGCGTTCAAAGGCAGAGGCGTTTATACATCTGCAGAGATACAAGCTGGTGACCTCATAGAGATTTGTCCGGTGATAGTATGCAATGAAGAAGATTTGCCACTCATACACAAGACACGGTTGCACGATTATTATTTCTTATGGGGCGAAGAAGAAGAAAAATGTGCCATTGCACTTGGCTATGGTTCATTGTACAACCACAGCTATAACCCAAATGCAAGGTATGAAGTGGATTTTGATGAAAAGGTCATCAGGTTTTATGCATTGTCCACAATAAAGGCAGGAGGAGAAATAACTGTTAACTATAACGGAGACTGGCAAGACCAAAACCCTGTATGGTTTGATAAATGAAAAAACTACACTCTGGTTGTATTAAATAAAAAGCTTTGATATTTTTCTTGGTTTATTTCAAAATTTAACAAAAACTTTGTACCTTTCCATTCTTAGCTGTACAAACAATTCAACTTTCAAACCACAGTTTATGGAAAAGCACCTCGTAGCAAGCCACATGGCCGAAAACATGTCAGGATCTGAAATCATCAAACTTGCATGGGAAATCAACGCACGTATCAGTGAAGGGCAACATATTTACAATCTCACCATAGGTGATTTCAACCCAAATATCTTCCCCATCCCCCAATATTTAACGGACAAAATAAAAGAAGCATATAATAATCACCAAACTAACTATCCGCCGGGTGAAGGCATACCTGCCCTGAGAGATGCCATAAGCCATTACCTAAAGCGTGAGAGCGAAATGCAATACAGTACCAACGAAATACTCGTAGCCGGTGGGTCAAGACCACTCATCTATGCCATCTATAAAACACTCCTAGACCCTAAGGATACCGTTCTCTACCCGGTACCAAGCTGGAACAACAACCATTATGCTCACCTTACAGGTTGTAAGGCAATAGAAATAGAAACATTGCCTGAGAATAATTTCCTACCGGTATTGGACGACATCAAAAAATACCTGTCAAAAGTCAATCTGCTGGCTCTGTGCTCTCCATTGAATCCTACAGGTACTTGCTTCAGCAAAAAAACACTTAACGCTATCTGTAAGGCTGTCATCAAGGAGAATGAAAAACGCAGGATCAAAGGAAAGAAAGCGCTTTATATCATGTATGATTCTATTTATTGGGGGCTTGCATCTAAAAAAGCCGAACACTTTGATCCGGTAAGTCTCCATCCCGAACTACGCGATTATACCATCAGCATCCATGGTATATCAAAGGTACTGGCAGGCACAGGTGTAAGAGTAGGATGGGCTTGGGGCCCGGAAAAAATAATCCGAAAAATGAAAGCACTACTCGGGCACATAGGTGCTTGGGCTCCAAAAGCCGAACAGGTGGCTACAGCACAGTTTCTCGATAATCATGATGAGGTAAAATCATACTTAGCCTGGATAAATAAGGAAGTAAGCTACAGACTGGAGACCTTCTATGATGGATTTCAGGCACTTAATGACAAAGGCTATCAGGTTGATGCCCTCAGACCGCAGGGAGCAATCTATCTGACGGTGTTGTTTGACTTAATCGGACGTAAGACAAAATCGGGTAAAACACTCGAGACAATAGCGGATGTAAGCACATTCCTCATTGATGAAGCTAAGGTAGCACTCGTTCCATTCAGTGCATTTGGCTCTAAAACTAAAGCGCCGTGGTATCGTCTGTCGGTAGGTACATGTACCAAAGAAGATGTAGGCAAAATTTTAGACTCACTGGAAGCTGCACTTGCAAGCCTACGCTAAATGTTGGCTTGGCGTACTAAAATAGGCTTTCTATTACTTGCTGCTCGTTGATGCCTTCTGCTTCTGCTTTATAGTTTCGTACTATTCTATGGCGTAGTACACTCTTGGCTATCGCCTGTACATCCTCTATATCCGGAGAATATTTGCCTCTCAATGCTCCGTGGCATTTTGCTCCTAATACAAGATACTGCGACGCTCTCGGGCCGGCTCCCCAAGAGATGTAGTTGTTAACCATCGGTGTGGCCATCTCCGTCCCCGGCCGAGTCTTGGTAGCGAGTTTGACAGCATATTCCAGGACATTCTCTGCTATAGGTATGCGCCTTACAAGATTCTGAAACGCAAGAATCTGCTGTGTATTCACTACGTGCTTCAACTCTGCCTTGTGGCTTGAAGTAGTGGTACGTACCACTTCGAGTTCTTCCTGATAGCTTGGGTAGTCAAGGGTGATATTAAACATAAAACGGTCGAGCTGTGCCTCCGGCAATGGATAAGTACCTTCTTGTTCTATCGGGTTTTGTGTAGCAAGTACAAAGAACGGATTAGGTAATAAATGACGTTGACCCGAAACAGTTACAGATCGTTCCTGCATGGCTTCAAGCAGGGCAGCCTGAGTCTTGGGAGGAGTACGGTTTATCTCATCTGCCAAAACAATATTTGCAAACAATGGCCCTTTGGTAAATTTGAAATGCCGGCTTTCATCCAGAATCTCCGAACCGGTGATATCTGAAGGCATAAGGTCCGGTGTAAACTGAATCCTCTTAAAATCAAGATCCAGAACATCTGCAATAGTACTCACCAACAAGGTCTTTGCAAGACCCGGTACACCTACGAGTAAGCTATGGCCATTGCTAAATAATGAAATGATAACAGATCTTACTACTTCGTCCTGGCCTACTATTACCTTGCCAATCTCTTTTGCAAGCTCTTTGTATGAGTGTGCCAGTACATCAATACCTTCTACATCTGATGAAAACTTAAAATCCGTCATTTTTTGTGTTGATTTATTAACATGAAGTAAACGCTTTTTGGTGCTTTATGTTGCGTAACTGTTCTTTTGGTAGATTATACTCCTTACCATTAAATCTGAATACTCATAACAAAATACCCTGTTGTTTTTCTCTGGATAAAATTAAAAAACCTCTGAACTGATGACGTACAGAGGTTAACAAAAAACAAACACTATGAACAAAAACAATTTAGAATAAGTTGTATGGTTTTATAACCAGCATTGAACGTAATTGTTCAAAACAAAAGCATTTCTTTATTTTTATTATACTTCATTATTCAAACCTTATAACGCATTCATTTATTATCCTACATTCTGAAAAGTAATCTTTCACCAACATTCTACATTACTTCTTTATTCTTCTGAATACTTTACTAAACCGTTCAGATATTTTTTCATCTAAAAGATACATTACCGGTACCATCACCAGCGTTAGGAATGTAGCGAATATCAGCCCGAATATCATAGTCCAACTCAGTGGACCCCAGAACGCCACACTGTCTCCACCAAAATATATCTTGGGGTTTAGCTCGGTAAACATTGTAACAAAGTCAACATTAAACCCAATAGCCAATGGTATAAGACCCAAAATAGTAGCAGTGGCTGTCAGTAACACCGGCGTCATTCGTGCACGTCCTGCTTCTACGAGTGCTTCCTTCAGAGGCATACCTTGCTCTCTGAGCAAATCGGTAAACTCCACTAGCAAAATGCCGTTACGTACTACTATTCCCGCCAGAGCAATGATACCTACACCTACCATCAGGATAGAAAAATCCATCTTAAAGATTGAAAAGCCAAGTAGTACACCAATGATAGAGAAAATTACCTCACTCAGGATAATCAGTGGTTTTGAAATGCTGTTGAACTGTGTCACCAGGATTAGCAATATCAAGCCAAGCGATATCATCAGAGACATACCCAAGAACGCTGATGTTTCGGCTTGTTCTTCAAGTTCTCCACCCATTCTGATATTTATGCCGTCAGGTTTTGGGTAAGATTTTATAGCCGTCATTACATCCTGCACTACTTCGTTAGGATTATAGCCCGAAAGTACATTTGAGCCAATGGTCACTATCCTTTTCTGGTCCTTACGCTTGATGGCACCATAAGTATTGCTATACTCAATAGTAGCAAAGGATGACAAAGGTACCATACGAAGCATGCCCCCCATAGCCATATCACGGTATGTTACTTTGGTGTTGATAAGGGAGGACAAATCTTCACGCTGCACTTCATCAAACCTTACCATGATCGGGTACTCATCATTTTCATCCCTGAATTTGGATACTTCCTTCCCGAAGATTGCATTTCTGAGGTCTGCACCTACCTGTGCAGTAGAGATACCCAACATATTTGCACGCTCGCGGTCGATGTTAACAGTTATCTGAGGCTTACTGTTTTGCAGGTTTGATTTCAATTCTTCAACACCGGCTATCTGCATCGAGTCAAGGTATTTCTTGAGCCCGATGGAGGTTTCATTCAGCATTGACAGGTCATCGCCTGATACTTCTATACTGATAGGCTGCCCGGTAGGTGGGCCGTTTGATTCTTTCTCAACACTGACTACCGCACCCGGTATTCCTTTCACATTTGCTCTTATGTTGTCTAATATATCCTGTGTTGATTTTCCTTTACGCTCCGCAAATTTTACAAAAGAAATTGAAATTTTTGCCTTGTTTGAGGCAGTCGTTCTGTCGTTCTCTGCCGGGTCTGTGGCACCTATAGCCACGTTGGTTATTACCGACTCTACAAGTGGATTTTTTTCACCAAGTACACCCATCACTTTAGTCTCGAGCGATTTTACTGTCTTGTCTGTGTGTTCAGCCGAAGTACCAACAGGCATGCTTAAATATACATAAACAAAGTTGGGGTCTGCTTGCGGAAAAAACACGACCTTAGGCCCGCGTGCAGCTGTAAAGATGATAGAAAATATAAACAACAACACAAGTCCGAGCATCAGATAGACAGGCCTTCGACGATGAATAGCCCATGATACTAAATCTGCATAAGCATTTTGTGCTCGTGGCCAAACATCTTGTTGAAAATGAAGAATGACCCTCTTGAGAAATAATTTATACAATATCATCAATATGGCAAACAAGGTAACAAGGTTGCCCATACCGAAGCTCCCGAATACATAAAACACGATTGCTATGACTGCCACAATAATGATAGAAGTCCAGTTTCTGTTTACTTTTACATCTTCTGCATGCTCATCTTTCTTCATAAAATCTACCGCAAAGACGGGATTAATAATGTAAGCAACGACCAGCGATGCTAGCAAGGTAATAACTAGTGTTATGGGCAGATAAATCATAAATTTACCAATAATGCCCTTCCATAACAACAAAGGTATGAATGGAGCGAGCGTAGTCATTGTACCAGAAAAAACCGGCATAAACACTTCGCCAGCAGCATATTTTGCCGCCTGTACAATACTCATGTTACCATTGTGAAATATCCGGTGCGTATTTTCGATGACCACTATAGCATCATCTACTACTATACCAAGTGCCAGTAGGAAAGCAAACAATACAATCATATTGAGTGACACACCCAAACTCGGCATAACAAGGAAGGCTACACAAATTGATAATGGCACCGACATGGCTACAAAAAATGCGTTCGTGACACCCATGAAGAACATGAGCACCACTGTTACCAAAATAAACCCTATGATGATGGTATTGATAAGGTCGTGAAGCGTAATCCTTGTATTGTCCGATTGATCGCCTGTAATGGTTATTTTCAGATTTTTCGGAAAAGTTGAAGACTGCAACTCTTTGATGATGTCCCGTATTTTATCCGATGCATGTATGAGGTTCTCTCCCGATCGTTTTACAACATTGAGCGTAATTACATTTTTACCATCAAGCCTGGCATACGATTCCTGTTCTTTGAAACCATCTACTATCTTGGCAATGTCTCGCAGATACACAATTGAACCCGCAGTACTCTTTATGATAATATTGTCAAACTGGCTCAAATCCTTGAATTCTCCCGTAACACTTAATGATCGCTTCATTTCATCTGTAGTTATCTGACCACCGGAAATGGTCATATTTTCATATTGTATGGAGCGTTCTATCTCAGCAAGGGTTACACCGGCAGCATCCATCTTGTACTGATCTACATTGATCTGTATCTCACGGTCAAGAGCACCTACCATGTCAACTCTGGTTATCTCCGACATTGACTCTATTCGATCTTGAAGGTCATCAGCATATTTTTTCAACTTATTCAGGTCATAATCGCCTGAAATATTGACGTACATAATAGGCATGTCCGAAAAATTCACTTCAAGCACACTCGGATCTTCTAGTATGTCATCCGGCAATTCGGATTTTGCCTTATCTACAGCATCTTTTACCTTTTGCTTGGCATCCGATACGTCCACGTCTGTATTAAATTCGGCCATTACAATAGAATAATCCTGTACCGACTGGCTTGTGAGTTTCTTCAATCCCGAAATAGCCTTTATTTCCTTCTCAATCGGCTTGGTTACCAGATTTTCGATGTCAGCCGGTGATGCACCCGGATATACAGTATTTACATATATGGTAGGTATGACGATGTCAGGAAATCGTTCCTTCGGAAGGGTATTATATGAATATATTCCGGCAATAGCCAACAACAAGGTAATAAAATAAATACTCTTGCGGTTATCTATTGACCAACTCGTCGGTTTAAATTCTTTAAACACGTCTTTCATCTTAAAATTTTTGATTTTAATAAATCTAATTACTGCTGAGATACTTCCACTGCATCACCTTCATTAATATCCTGGTAGCCCACTGTTATCACTCTGTCACCTGTTTTTAAACCACTTTTTATCTCAACATTACCATCTGATATCAAGCCTATCTGCACAGGAGTCTTCACCGCTCTCAGCACTCCGTTCTTGTCTTGTACTGAATAAACATAGGTTTCATTTTCAGATTTTACAAGCAGATTGATAGGAATGGTCATGGCAGCAGCATTTTGGTAATCAAGTATTTTGACAATACAAAGCATGTTTGGCCGATAATCAGGTGAGCTTGGTAAGGCAATATCTACTGTAAATGTTCTATTGAGTTCGGATATTACCTTTCCTACTGTCTTCACGGTCGAGTGAATGGTTTTGTTGAGGTCAGTAAAGGTCACCTCTACTTTATTGCCGGGTTTTACTCTATCTATATGAGCTTCGGCAAGGTGCGCTACCACTTTGAGACGGTTGAGGTTTACGACTCTGATGGAGGGCATACCCGGTGAGCCCATCTCACCTTCTTTCGGAAAAACATCATCCACTACTCCGTTGATTGGTGAGCGAAGTTTGTACATGACGGCCTGCTGGTTCATGGTTGCCAGTTTATTATTCAAAGATTCGAGTGTATTTTTTGCTGACAGATATTCTATTTCAGAACCTATTTTCTGGTCCCAAAGAGCCTTTTGCTTATCATAAATAGTCTTTGCAAACGAGATACTACTCTTTAGCTCCGCAATTCCCTGTCTGAGCACTTTGTCATCAAGGGTTGCCAATATTTGTCCTTTGGTCACTTTCGACCCCTTTGTGACAAATATTTTGGCATAAACGGCAGGCACCTGCGGACTTACATTAACGAGCTCATCACCGGTTATTTGACCTTGTACATCAATGGAATGTGTAAATTTGGTTGGTTCTATACTCTTAGTAGATACCAGTATCTTTTTGAATGATCTGGTTGTATCAAGCTTTGCTATCTGATCTTGCAGCTCAGCGATTTCTTTGTTCAGTTGGAGTACTTGGTCTTCTTTGGCGGTAAGTTTTTTCTTAAGTGCATCCAGGCTTTTTGGTGCCTGGGTACTTGTGCCACCACCACAAGAAACAAGTAAAAGTGCAAGGATATAATATGCGTATTTCATTTTCTTTCTTTTAATTAAATTATTTACCAAATGCTTTATCAAGATTGATTTTTGCAACAATGACGTCATACAACGCCTGATTAAAATTTTGCTGTACCGAATACAAGCTTTGTTCTGCCTGGGTAATTTCGAGGCTTGAGCCAAGGCCGTGCTGGTATTTTGTCTTGGTTGTGTTGTAGATTTTTTCTGCCAGAGCAACATTCTTGCGCTGCATCTCAAGCCTTTCGCTGGCTGCATTATAGGATTGTCTTGCATTCGTCACCTCCAGGTCAACACTACGTTCAAACATATTTTTTTGTTCCAGCGCATTCAGCATTTGTATTCTGGCACGTTCTGTTTTGGCTTTCTTTGCGAAACTATCGAAAATAGGTATATTCAACTGCCCGCCTATTATAGCTGTAGGTGACGCGATAGCATCCTTGGAGAAAAACTTGTCATCCTGAATATTGTATTGAAATGAACCGATGGCTACAAGTGAAGGCAGATATCCGGCCTTATTGACCTTAACATTTAATTCATTAAGGCGAATGCCTTTTTTGATGACACCATATTCGGGTCGTGAATCATAGCTTATCTTTCCGCTTAGAATGCCATCAGCTGGTTTTGATTCGATTGAGCTAATGTTATCCACTATTTCTATTTGCTTATCAACCGGATAATTCATTACAAATTTGAGATAATTGATAGCAATATCCTTTTGTCTGAGCAAATTATCCTTTTCGGTGGTCAGATTTGATAAAGACAGATTGATTCTATCTACATCAAGTTGTTCGCCCAGACCTTGATTGTATATGGCCGTTACTTCTTTTGACAGATTCTGAAGATTGGCAATGTTTTTATCTAATGTCTCAAGACTAAGGTTGATCAACAAAACCGGCAGATAAGCCATCGTTACCTGATTCTTAACCGTATATTGTTTTGATTTCAATTCCTCGTGTGCATAATCGCGGTACTCCCTGGCAGCCTGCAATGCTACCAAATAACTGCCATCAAAAAGTAGTGTGGAAAGCGAAGCCGTACCTGTCAGGTTGTTCTTCACACCAAATTTCACAGCACGGTCAAAATTCGGATTGACCTGCCCGGTAGTAGGATCAATGGCGAACTGTTCCGGCAAGATAGTGGTAGGTATCACAGCATAGTAATTGTAACTGACAGTACCGTTGATCTGAGGTAAACCAGCTGCAGTCCGTTCTGTAATTTGTTTTTCAGCATCTCTGATGTTGTTCTGACTGATTTTAACCTCAGTGTTATTGGACATGGCATAGTCAATAGCCTGCTGTAGTGTGAATTGCCCGGCTTGTTGTCCAAAAACCCATACAGTTGAAAACATCAATGCTACAAGTGTCAAATAGTGTTTCATTGTATTGTTTGAATATATTGGTTAAGAAATTTTGTTCCTTTTTCAGAAATTACTCCCTTGAGGTGGTAGATTACGTGTTCTACAAATATGGTCGTTTTGTTGTACTTGTCCGTCGGGAAAACGGTCTCATCGGCTATAGTCATTGCCTTTGTGAGATACAATTTAGCCACTACGTCTGCATTAAGGTCGTCACGATAAATACCTTCTGTCATCCCTTTCTCAAGATTGTTTCTTATTACTTTGTATATAAAATCGTACTGATATTTTTTGATTTTGTCATACAGCGCAGGATGGTGTCTTTGAAGGTCAAGAAGCGTAGCCGGATTAATACTACTTAGCAGTTGTATCACATGTTGGGTAATTTTTATCATTTCATCAATGGCTCCTTCAGAAGATTTAAATATTTCTTCCAGCTCCACTCTTTCTGAATTCAGGATGTCGGCTACTACTTCATTTACGAGCTCGTTTTTGTCCGTAACTTCCTGATACAGTGTCTTTTTCGAAATTCCCAGCTTCTGGGAAATATCATCCATCGAAATACATTTAATACCAAATCTGCTGAACAAACATCTTGATTCCTTAATAATCCTTTGTTTTAACTCCATTATATATTTGAAATATTTTGCAAAAATAATCAATTAAACTACGGAAACTAAAAAAGGTTTAAAAGTTTTTTAATAAAAATAAAAAAACTGCCCCCCGGATTGGCAGCAGTTATCATCTGGTTATTTATGTTATGAATAAAACTATTTTTCCTCTATACCGATCCAGAAAGGATGTGGCAGACTATCACTATAATGCCTATAAAATCCTACCGATTTGTTGTCCGTAAAAT
>JAIBCG010000134.1 GCA_019694295.1 Saprospiraceae bacterium | reverse complement strand
TAATGTCGTGCAGTCTGTCTGCGTGAGCTGCCTGGAGGGCTTTGGTGGCTTTGCCACGGAGCGAAGCGAACTCCGGAAGGGAGCGACCCGGAGCGGAGCGGAGGGGCACGCCCTAATGATGTGCAGAATAACCTGACTAATGAATAAATGAGATCTGGAGAGCTCTGTACCTGACAGTGTAATGCAACGCCTGAGATAAGTTATCGAAAAAAGCAAAACGGCAGTTGGAGCACTTTTCGCCGGACTGCCGAATAAGAGGTCGATTTTTGAATAGGAAAAAATATTTTTTGAATTATACATAAAAATTATTGATAAACAATAAATAATTATTATCTTTGCAATGTAATTCAAAAAATCATACAACTATGACAAAAACAAACAACTTCGTATTTTGGGTACTGCATATAGTAGCATGGCTCATTTTTGTAGGCTTGTCGGTAGAAGCTGGCGGCCTCCTCGTCAATTTTTTCTTTAGTATCTTCAAACCGGCTGTCATCCCCAATCTCTACCAAAAACTTGACCTCATGCAGATGTATGAAGCCAGCAGACCGTCATTTTATGCTATCTACAGCTTCATACTCATCCTTTCCATCCTCAAAGCATGGCTTTTTTATATAGTCATCATGCTTATGCTCAAAATGGATCTTACAAAACCCTTTACAGATTTTGTATCCGAAAGGATTCTACAGATCAGTTATTACACACTTTCTATTGGCTTACTGAGTTATATGGCACGCCAGATAACCAAAAATATCATGCACCGTGGATTTGTCCCCGAACAGGTCAACCAGTTTTGGTCTGACAGTCAGGCATTCGTTTTGATGGGTGCCATCATTTACATTATTGCCACTATTTTTAAAAAAGGAGTGGATCTTCAGAACGAACACGATTTAACAGTTTGACCTATGCCTATTGTTGTAAACTTAGACGTGATGATGGCGAAACGCAAAATGTCACTCAACGAACTTTCCGAAAAAGTTGACCTTACATTATCTAACCTGTCCATCCTCAAGACAGGAAAGGCCAAAGCAATCCGGTTTAGCACATTAGAAGCTATCTGTATAGTTCTGGACTGCCAACCGGGAGATATTTTGGAGTTTAAAGATGAGGATATCGTCTCAAAGTAGCAATGAGAATTTTCTTGCATCTTCCTGACAAAGAATCTATATTTGGCAACGTCAAAAAAACTACAAGTAATGAAGTAAATTATCTTTTAATGCAAGCAAATAAGAAAAAATGACAAACACAGCATTTCCAATCATACAAACCGAACGACTCTTGCTCAGACAAATTGTCGAAGCGGATATCGACCACATCTTCAAGGGGCTTTCGCATCCCGATATTATCAGGTATTATGGCGTAAACTATCAGACAAGAGAAGCCACCAAAGAGCAAATGGACTTCTTTGCTGACCTGGAGCATAACGCAACAGGTAAATGGTGGGCAGTTTGTTCATCGGGCGACGGCACTTTTTACGGTGCCGGCGGACTCAACAGTCTTAGCAAAGAGCACAAAAAGGCAGAAATCGGGTTTTGGCTCCTGACCGACTTTTGGGGGCAAGGAATCATGAAAGAAGCAATGCCTTTAATATGCAATTACGGTTTCGACCAACTCGGACTTCACAGAATTGAAGGCTTTGTTGAATCAGCCAATCTGAATTGTAAAAATGCCATGGCCAAACTTGACTTCCGGCATGAAGGCACCATGACAGACTGTGAAATAAAAAACGGTGAGTTTATAAGTTTAGACATTTATGCCAAGATAGCTATCGGTCCGAATATATAAAGGGAATATTGGTTTCAGGGCGTGCCCCTGTCGGGTCAGGCCATCCGCTTTACTTCGTGTTCGCTTCTGTCCTTCACGCAACTATGGTGAATGGTAAGCGGTAAGTGGTGAATGGTGAAATGTAAAATGTGAGATGTTGTGACACATTATTTTTCGGCATTTTTTGAACCATTAAGCAGTAGATTTATAATACCCGGATAACGCAATAGGAATTTTTGATGAAAGTGATGAGTACCAAAGATCGATAAAAAAGAGGTAGCAGTGCAGTGAACTAGGTTTTTTGAGCTTTTGGGTTAAAGTAGATTATCTCGATGGCAAACCTACTTGACACAGCAGTAAACATACATTTACCGTAAACTTACGATTAATTTTTTCTATAATCGTAATATTTCGCTAAATACTCCTTTCATCAACATAATCAGCACGATATGAATGTATTAAACCTTATATTTGACTGGGAATATTGTAATATGAAAAAATTATCGTTTACAAAATAGTATCCGTAGATGGTAGAACTATTAGGTCACAACAGCAGTAAAACCACCGAAATTTACACACATGTAAGTATCAAAAGTCCGTTTTATGATTTGTAGTAAAAAAACTATACCAAGCCAACTACATACAAGAAATTTGTGTATATTTGTTGCATATATAAATGAGTTACCGCCAAGTGTAATAAAGACAACGTAAACAATAAAATGACAACGAATAATTGATGATACAAGCAGAGATAGACATACTGGAAAACGACATATTTGAAAAGTATCCTGAGGTGCTTGACATCTTATTGCGTGACCATACAACTCAACAAAATATTTTTTGGGCGACAGATAATTATCAAGAGCTTGGTAATGAATATCAATTTCATTCTCAAATAAAGACAACATCAATAACAGGCGACAATGGACATATCATTATGCCAAGAGTGAAAAAGGACAAAGACTTGCAACAATCAAGAGTGCGAGAAATGGCTGAAGTTTTTACACCATCTTGGATATGTAACGCTCAAAATAATCTTATTGATAATGCGTGGTTTCAAAATGATAATGTTTTCAACACTGAATCATTATTACCTGATGGAACGCAAAAATGGGAAGTAAATAGAAACAAAATAAATTTTCCAGAGGGCAAGACATGGAAACATTACATAAGAGACACTCGACTTGAAATGGCTTGTGGTGAAGCACCATATATTACAAGTAGGTATGACACTACAACGGGTGAATTTATCCCAATAGAAAACCGAATTGGCTTATTAGACAGAAAATTAAGAGTAATCAATGAAAATTTAGATGACTCTGGTGAATGGTTGGAAGCAGCACAAACTGCATATAAAAATATTTATGCTTTTGAATGGCAAGGCGATAGTTTACTTCTTGCAAGGGAAGCAATGCTAATCACTTTTATTGAAAACTATTCTTTCAAATTTGGAAAAGAACCTCTACTAAAATCAATTCAATACATCGCTTACATTATTTCATGGAACGTATGGCAAATGGATGGCTTGAAAGGAGTTATTCCAATGAGTTGTGGTGCCAAAAAAACAGAAACAACAACCTTGTTTGGTGATATAGAAGTAAAAATAGATGAATGTGAAGGGTGCATGAAAGACAACATCAAAAAACACAATGGAATTTATTGCCTAATTAAAGATTGGGGAAACAAAGACCCTGAAACTGGACGAAAAGGCAGGAAAATAAAATTTATCGACCTGCTCAAAAAATAGATACGATATGAAAT
>JAIBCG010000083.1 GCA_019694295.1 Saprospiraceae bacterium | reverse complement strand
TGATACTCGTGTCAAAAAAGGAAAAATAGCATGGTTGGTAGGGCTCTCGCTCAAAAACACAGGAGAATCCGCTCAGTCGGTCAAATGGTTTAAGACTGCCTACGACAATCAATTTGGTGTTGAAGCCCTTCGGGAATATGCCTTTGCACTCAAGCAAACCGAAAAGTACAAAGAAGCGGAATCAGCATTTCGCACACTTGGGCAAGAAATTGGCAGTCCTTTCGAGTATCGTAAAGAAATAACCGCCTGCCAATCTGCTGCAAGATGGCTTGCATTAAAAGATGATAACGGATACAAGATAAGTCCGGCCTCATTCAACACAGCTCAAAATGAATATGCGCCATATATTAGCAAAGACGGCGATATCTATTTTACTGCCGACAAACAAGCAAACTCAAAACAAGACAAATACTACTGGACAGGAAGAGGTTTTTCTGATATTTTTATTCTGAAAAAAAATGATACAAAACCAGAAAAGCTGAATACCAACATTAATACCGCTAACAATGAAGGGACAATCAGTATTAGCCCAGACGGAAAAACAATGATATTCACCAGATGTGATGGTGAAAAAAATATAGACCGATACTGCAAGCTGATGCAGAGCGAATATGTGGACGGACAATGGTCAACTGCGGTACAGCTTGAGTTTCAGCAGGAAAGAATTAATTATATGCATCCGGCATTTTCGGCAGACGGCAATACGCTTTTTTTTGCTTCAAATGACCCAAACGGTATCGGAGGATATGATCTGTACTTTACTCAAAAGTCAAAAAATAGATGGCTTGAACCTCAAATATTGCCAAACAATATCAATACTGCCGGTAATGAAAAATTCCCATACTTAGATGCAGACACTTTGTATTTTGCCTCCGACGGATGGCAAGGCATGGGCGGTTTAGATATTTTTAAGGTTTCCAAATCTGGTACAAACACCTGGAATCAACCCATAAACCTACAGGCACCTATGAATAGTGGCTCCGACGATTTCGGATTGACAGTTGACCCTGGTTTCATGCCAAATGAAAATGTGTTTAAAAAAGGATATTTTAGCTCCAACAGACCCGGAGGAAGCGGCAAAGACGATATTTATGAGTTCAGGCTTGTTAAAGTCGAACCAAAACCAAAGGCTGCCCCTCCCGGCGATTTGTACTTGGATGTGTACGTACTTGAAAAAATACGAAAAGATCCGGCAGACCCGAATAGTACGGTTATTGCACGAAAACCAATCAAAAATGCAAAATTAACTGTACTGAATTTGGAAGGAAAGAAGGATTATAACACTTCTGCAGATGAAGCTGTGAGCATTAAGTTAAATCCTGGTGCACAATACCAATTTACAGCCGGAGCTGATGGTTTTCTTACAGGTACATCCGTATTTTCAGCTGTAGGCATCAGTCCGATTCCCGGACAAGATCAGCGGTTTGAGTTAGAGATCGTACTGGATAAAATTTTCAAAAATAAAGAAATCATACTGGAGAATATTTACTACGATTTCGACAAATGGGACATACGGCAAGATGCCATGCCAACATTGAACAAACTTGCGGGGCTGCTCAAAAGTAACCCGGATATCAAAATACAGTTGGGTTCACATACAGACTGCCGTGGTGGCACAGCATACAATCAGATTCTGTCTCAGAAACGGGCTCAGTCGGTAGTTGATTATTTGATTGCACAGCAGATTGCACCAGAGCGTCTCACAGCGGTTGGGTTTGGGGAATCGAAGCCGGCCGTCAACTGCGAATGTAGTAAATGTAGTGAGGACGAATACCAGACAAACAGAAGAACTACTTTTACCATTCTTGAATAAAAGCTCTAAGTTTGGTTCATATTTCTCAGAGTTTTATAAACTTCAAATACCTGTTTTGTGCTTTATTTTTATAAACCAACCAGTAAATACCAGAAGGCAAATGTGATATATCTATTTCGGAAGAAATTCCCTCTCGCCATTCAAGATCTTTGTTCTGTACAATCCTTGACAAAGCATCGAAAATATATATATGTTCTTTACCATTGAGAATGGATATATCACGTATCTGTATTGTACTGTTAGCCGGATTTGGGTAAATATCTGCCCCTGATCCGGTATCCGGAATGTCTGCAGTGCTTGTTTTGTTTTCTATTTCAACACATACTGTCATTTTGCAACCATTTTGGTCTTCTACCAACAGACAATAATAACCGGAGCTCAGATTACTTACAAAAGAAGTAGTGCCACTTCCTGCCTTTTCTTCCCATTTGTACTTATATGGTGGCTTACCACCGCTTACATACACTGCTGCAGACCCGTTGGGTAATGGCCCGGTGTTGGGCTTTGAAATGACCGAATCGAGTACCATACCTTGTACACCAACTGCAAAGGTATCATTGAATATGCAACCTTTGGCATCAGACACCTGCACCCAGTATGTACCGGCAAAGAGCGAATCAATAAAACCTGATGAAGAGCCGGTGTTCCATTTGTATGTATAAGGGGCTTTGCCTTGGCTTACAGAAAGGAAAATGTAATTCTTATTGCTGTTACAAACAGGATCGCTGTTGACAGAAGCCGTTACATTCATTGGTTTGTATGGCTCCAGAATAATGGTCGTGTCTATCGAACAATTGTTCTGGTCTGTAACAGTAATCTTATATGTGCCACCTGTAAGGTTTGTAGCAAATGAACCTACCAGCGAAGGCGGGTTCCAGGAATATTGGGTCATGCCTACACCGCCTTTGGTGAACACCGATACAGAGCCGGTATTTTCTCCTGAGCAGCCTGGTTGGGTAACAAACACATTCTCGAACTGAAATGCGACAGGAGGTTCGGAAAGCATAACCGGTGCGGGTAATTCCTGTGTACACCCATTAGCATCAATGACCATGACTGAATATAGGCCACCTTTGAGTCCTGTAAAGTTAGCAGTTGTATTTTCGATCGTACCATCGGGTGTAGTCCAGACAAATTTGTAGGGTTTTGTTCCTCCGGATACTTCCAACAGTATAGCACCGGTGTTCTTACCTTTGCAAGCGAGGTTTTTAATGTTCTTAACATTGAGTGTCAAAGCTGCGGGAGCACTCAATACTACTGTATCACTTACTACGCAACCTCTATTATCTGTGATAGTAATGGCATAATTGCCCGCGAACAATCCTGAGACTGAATCGGTTTGTGCTTCAAGATCATACTCTTTACCGGTACTCCAGTTGTACTGATATGGTGCAACCCCTCCGTCAATGTGCACCACAAGTCTGCCGTCCTTGCTCCCCGGACAGGATATACCATCAAGAACATTAAGATGTACAAAAAACGGATCACCCGTACCCGACAGATTGATATTATTATAAGTAGCCTTGCAACCCTGATTGTCCGTGACGGTCACACCATACATTCCGTTAAACACACCATAGAGGTCTTCAGTAGTAGCTCCATTGCTCCATTTGAAGCTAAAAGGAGCTTGACCGGATGCTGAGATGTCGATATTACCTTTCTGGTTCGATGCGCAATCAGCTATTTCAAGATTTTCCAGAATGATGCTGACAGGCGATATTTCGCTGACAGTATATATATCCGACACTATTGCACACCCGCCTGAATCAGAAACGGTAAGCTGGTATGTGCCAGAAGGAATAGAAGCTAGATTTTTTGTGGTTGCCCCATTGCTCCACTGATACTGGTAATTGCCATTGCCTCCACTTACACTCATAACAATTGAACCATTTACAATAGTATTACATGTTGTATTGGTGAGTTTTTGAAGTGCGACAAGAATTGAATCTGCGCTTGAAATGTTCATGCCTGTGATCGAGGTTCGGCAATTATTGGCATCAGTGACAGTAATGCTGTAATTGCCCTGCGATGCGTTTAATAAATCTTTACCCTGAAAATTATTGCTCCACAGATACTCGTACGGAGTTGTACCACCTGTTACATTAATACTTATTTGACCGTTGGATAGGTTTTTGCAGGAAGTCTGTTCAAGTGAACTTACAAATGCCTGAAGCTTGGGCGGTTGGGTTATTTCAATATTAGAAGAAGTTACAGAACATCCTTTTTGATCTGTGACAGTAAGTTTGTAGGTACCTGCAGCAAGTAAATTTCGGTCTTTAGCTTTGACACCATCATTCCAACTGTAAGAATAAGGCGGCACTCCACCTAATACTGATACCGAGATCACTCCATCAGTACCTTGGAAGCAATCTACATTATCCTTTATTGAAAAAACTGCAAGTGTAGCCGGGTCACTGAGTGTATATACGGGTGTAACTACAGAACAACCATGTGCATCGGTAACCGTACAGACAAAATTCCCTGCATTGATGTCGGTAATATTTTGAGTAGTATCACCATTTGACCATTTGAAGGAATAAGGTGTGGTACCTCCGGTAATGTAAAGTTCGATTTTACCTGAATTGATACCAAAACATGCCGGTGCGGTAGGAACCCCAGATACTGCCAGCGTTGTAGGAGCTTTTATCTGAATATTATTAATATCCAAATCGCAGATACCATCAGATATATGTACACTATAGAAGCCGGGCACTTTGTTACTTATGTTCTTACTTGTTTCGCCCGAGTTCCACTGAAAACTCAGATTGGAGCCAGACACTTCGAGTTCGATAGAACCGTCTGCCAACCCGGCACACGATACATCAGTCACCTTGCTACTCAGCAACTGCACACCCGGACCATTGATGACCACTACCGGTAAGACATAGCCGCAGTCATTGCCAGTCTGTGTGACCGTAACACTATAACTCCCTTTTTTGAGATTCATGATGGTGACACTGCCCGGGATGTTGGTATAAGAGCCAGAAACCGGACCAGACCAGAAATAATTGAACGGACCGTTCCCAACCGGATTCACAAAAATACTACCATTGTCACCCAGACAAGTAGTGACATCAGAAGCAACAAAACCTGCACCCGCTACGCCCGGTTTATTGATGACCGTTATATTATCCATGTCTGTGCAGTTATTCGCATCTGTAATAGTCACCGAATATTGTATGGTACCCGGACTTGGTGAGCCCGAAATAATGGTAGTATAATCCGGTGAACCATTACTCCATTTATAAGTGTATGGAAATGTACCGCCTGTACCGATGGACACAAGTGTTAATTGGGCTGAGGAGCAGATTGCTAGTGAATCCGGATTCTGAATCTGAATATCCGGTACCGGATTTACCTTCAGCAATACAGAAATCACTCCTTCGCAGCCATTGGCGTTGACAGAACGCACATAATACGTAGCAGACGATAGCGGCGACACAATTGTATTGTTCAGTTTATTGCCATTTGTAGCCGGAAAACCATTATGGTAGCTCAAAACTCCACCAGCATTCTTTAGATCTGTAATATTGAGTGTAGCAAGATCAAAGCTAGTGCCACGACATATTTTTGGCTGATCATTTGTTACCAGTAACGGCACTTTATATACAAAAACACTCACTGGTACACGTTGGCTATAACAGCCAAAAGTCGATGAGCTATCCATGACGTAATAAATTGTATTGGCGTTGAGCGGTGGTGTGACAAATGGATTCCCAACAAAGATCGGTTGTTTGGCTGTTGGGCTGCTAAACCAATATGCATTGCCTGTCAAAGGTGTTATTACGGTTAAAGTATCGCTCGAGTTTTCACATGTATTTTGCCCGGAAACTATAGGATTGGTAAGAATGACATCATCCGCCATTCCATTGCAGTTTTCATCCGTATTGTTGCACAATATCTCCGGAGCCCCCGGATAGCTCAGTTCATTATTGTCATCGCAGTCGGCATTATTAGTTGTATAGCCGGCAGGAGGCACGGCATCACATGTTTTGATTGTAGAGAGTGCATTACCGTAGCCGTCACCATCATTATCGGCAAAGTATAGATTACCGGGCTGCCCCTGATAGGTAGAGCCGTAAAATTCTATCTGATCAATGGCTATATCACCTGTATCACCATTGCCGCTCTGCCCTACAAACCTCACCTGAACGGTTTTAGTATTCCATTGCGCCAGGTCAATGTATGCTCTTCGCCACTTCTTGCCTTGGGCACCTGTTGCTGACCAAACTTCCTGCCATGTGGCCCCACCGTTTTCTGTTATGAAAACCGAAAGTTTGTTGATGGTTGCTCCACGCATGTGATAATAAAACGACATGTGGCAACCATCCTGACTACTGGCTGATACTTTGATACAACCCGACTGCAGAATGGCCTGTTTATTCTGACAAGACGAACCTGATGTTTCAAGATACAAGTAACGGCCTGAATCATCCACGTCGCCATCCGGACCAGTGAGTAAGTTAGCAGATGGTGTTGGCCCTTCTCGAACCAACCAGTCGAAATCACCTTCCTTATTATTTTCAAATACTCCGAATACAGAACTTCCCTCACCACAACTACAGGTATTACAAAGTGGTTGGCTATCAAATGATTCTGAAATAGTTACCGGATTATGAGTATTGCATTCGGTCTTGAATGAAATCGGGCAGGAATTTACCGAAAAATTTCCGCCACCACAGTCTTTCCTGACATACACATCATAATCCGTAAGTTCGCTGAGGCCTGTTATCTGAAACGGCCCTGTAAGCGGACAATCAACGGCAAAGACTGTGCCCTGTGCCCCGGCTGCATAATTATTGCCCGGAGTGAATCCTTTCGGCCCTACTTCAATGATTGTTTTGATGCAAGGTCCGTTTGATTTCCATTCCACAAAAACCGAATTATAATTTTCACCAAAATAACTCAGATCATAAGGTGCAGTACAATTGGAAGGCAGAAAAATGAGTTCAAGCGATTCAATAGTACCGATATCGCCACCTGCACCGTCACATACACGCAGCGTCCAATTGCCGTTTGGGTTCGATCCGTCATAAAATTTGCTGAATGATTCCTCAGGATAATAACTGCCTATGTAAGGAGCAGAACCTTCCTTGATAGAAGGCGCTGTGCAGATGGTTTCTGTAAATACTGTAGAACGCACACATGTAAGGTCAGTTGGGTCGCCATAATTATCATTACTGCCACCATTTTCCTTTGTTAGCCTAACCACTTTATTATTGGGAGAAACAAGCAACACGTCAAGGTCACGTAGCCAGGTGTGTGCCATTATCATACGAACTTCCTTTAGGATGACATTCGTACCAAGAGAATTACCTGCCACATTTTTTACTTCAATCGGAAAATTCTTGTGTCCAAGTGCACAACTGTTATCCGGTATGTCCAGCTTCATGAGGCAGGTAGATGGATTGGTCATAACGGTGACAAATAAGTACGGGTTGATGGACCAATTACTTACAGAACCACCAATACACTTAGAGCGTACCCGGTATTTGTATTCTACACCCGATTCCAGGCCTGTCATCAGATACGGGTTGCTTGAAACTGTATAGTTAGGTGAGCTGAATGATTCATTTTTTCGGCGAATTTCAATCTCCCATTCGCTGGCATTATTCGGGTCAACCCATGACAGTAAGGCAGCGTTGACAGTAATATTACCAGCCTGTAATGCTGTAGGCCTGAAGTCACACACGAGTGGATTTTGTGCATGGGCATTTAAGGCACTTATAATCAAAGATAAGCAGGTAAGCAGTGATATTGGGAGTTTCACGCGATTCATGGTTTCGTTTAAATTCGTCCTAAAAAGAAAAAGTGCTTGTTAATTGAACGACAAGTTATAAATAATACTTCAAAAATGCAATGTTATTTTTCTAAATGACTATGTTTATCATTTTGCCCGACACTACGATGACTTTTTTAACCGGAGTGCCATCGAGCCATTTTGTAATTTCAGGAAGAGAAACAGCTTGTTTTTCAGCATCAGCTTTATCCATGTCAGCAGGCAAAAGAAGGAGTGCACGTTTTTTGCCATTTATACATACAGGATATTCGATGTGGTCTTCCTTGAGGTATTTTTCATCAAATACCGGATAAGGCTGTAGGGTAACAGAAAATGCTTCACCCGATTGTTCCCAAAGTTCTTCTGCTATGTGTGGAGCAAATGGTGATACTAGTTTGAGCAGATCTTTAAGAACCGACAAATTGCGGCATTCTATACGTCTTAAATCATTTACACATATCATGAAAGCACTCACACATGTATTGAAGGAAAAACGCTCTACTTCTTCGCTTACTTTTTTGATACACTGGTGAAGAATTTTCAACTCTTCGCGTGTTGGTTCGGTATCAGAAAGCTGAATTTTGCCATTTTCATCAAAAAACAAACTCCACAATCTTCTCAAAAATTTAGCTACACCGTCTATTCCTTTGGTATCCCATGGCTTTGCTTGATCGATAGGGCCCAAGAACATCTCGTACATTCTGAAACAATCTGCCCCATAGGCAGCAACCATGTCATCTGGGTTTACTACGTTGTATTTCGACTTCGACATTTTCTCCACTTCCCACGAACAGCTGAACTGCTTGTTATCATCGATTAGGAAGTAAGCATTTTCAAACTGTCTTGTAGCTACAGCAGCGTCAATATCGAGATAATCATTGTGTACAATATTTACATCAACATGTATTTTTGAAAAACAATCGGCGGAATAATTGCCAGTCAGATTGTACGAAACGTACAGCTGCGAATCAATTTCTTCACTTTTATCGAATATGAAATTCTCACTACCGTCTATAGCAGTTCGAATTTTTTCAGCTATTACCAAAGGATGGTTGATGCTCATGGTGAGCTCTTCATTTGTTATGATTAACAGACGTTTGCCGGCTTTAAGTACAGCACCTTTTATTCTTTCAATCTTGTCTTCGAGCTTCCACGACACTACTTCTATGACCAGGTCATTTGATTTGAATGCCCAATCAGCACAGAATTCTTCATCGTATTCATCTTCGGTCAGGCGATACACACCAGAATCAGCAAAATATTTGTCCAGTACATTTATCTTAAGGTATTCTTCGAAGAAATTTTCTTTGGCTCTGAACACAAAGTTCGATCGCCCTTGGATCATCCCTTGATTGATCAATTTTCTGAATGGTTCTTGTGTATTGACAATGCCCAGATCGAACAGAAACTTGTGCCAGAATCGTGCATACATCAAGTGACCGACGGCATGTTCTGTTCCTCCGACGTACAAATCTACATTCTGCCAATAATCAATTGCTTCGTGGCTGACAAGTTCATCCGGATTACAGGCATCCATATAACGCAGAAAATACCAGCTTGAGCCTGCAAACCCCGGCATAGTGTCTGTCTCACGACGGTAGCCTTCTCTTGTGCTCTGCCAGGCTGGTACACGAGCAAGTGGTGACTGTGAACCGGCACCCGGGCGAAAATCTTCGAGCTCCGGTAACATAAGTGGCAGGTCGGTATCTGATAATGGGTGGCAAATACCATCCTCATCATAGCAAACCGGGAATGGCTCTCCCCAATATCTTTGTCGGCTGAAGTTGGCATCACGCAGCCTGAAGTTGACTTTAGCCTTGCCTATGCCTTTGGTGGCGATCTCACCGATTGCCATTTTGATGGCATCCTTTACTTCGAGTCCGTTCAAGAATCCGGAGTTGATCATTGTTCCGAGTTTGTCTTCGATTGTAGCCTTCGGATGCGCCGAACGGTCGATGATTTCAATAATTGGCAGGGAGAATTTTTCGGCAAATGCATGGTCTCTAAGGTCGCCTGCCGGCACAGCCATTATTGCACCAGCACCATAATCTTTCAATACATAATCAGATATCCATACCGGAATACTCTCTCCGGTGAATGGATGAACGGCATAAGCGCCTGTAAATGCACCGGTCACTTGTTTGGTTTCGGAAATCCGCTCTCGTTCTGACCTTGTTTTGGCATAATCGAGGTAATTCTTAACTGTATGTTGCTGTTCGGGCGTGACGAGCTTCTCTACCAGGTCGTGTTCGGGAGCGAGTACGATGAAGCTGGCGCCAAATATTGTATCCGGTCTGGTTGTAAATATTTCTATTGACTCTTCGCTGTCCTTGATTTTAAAAAATACTTGTGCACCTTCCGATTTGCCGATCCAGTTCTCCTGCATACTTTTGAGTGCATCTGTCCATTCCAGCGTTTTCAGATCGTTGAGCAATCTGTCGGCATAAGCGGTTATGCGCAAAAACCATTGTTCCATGGGTCTTTGAACAACAGGATAGCCACCCCGCTCCGACAGACCATCCTTCACTTCATCGTTGGCGAGTACGGTACCGAGTTCTTCGCACCAATTAACGAAGGCCTGCCCTTTGTAGGCAAGCCGATAATGCATCAGCACATCGTCTTTTTGTTTTGGTGAAAATGCTTTCCATTGTTGGGCTGTAAAATGATCTTCGATAGTAGAGAATGCAGCTGCCTGTTCGGAGCCTGATTTTTCGAATACTTCAATAAGCTCACTTACAGGTTTTGCTTTATTTTCTTTTGTATTGAAATAATGTTCGTATAGCCGAATGAATATCCATTGTGTCCAGCGATAATAAGCCGGATCGGATGTAGTGACCGACCTCGACCAGTCGTAACTAAAGCTGAGGTTATCCAGCTGTTCGCGGTACCGTTTAATGTTTTGTTCTGTAGAAATCTGTGGCATGACGCCTGTCTGTATGGCGTATTGTTCGGCAGGTAGGCCAAATGCGTCAAAACCCATCGGGTGAAGTACATTATAACCTTGATGACGCTTAAATCTTGAAAAAATATCAGTAGCAATATAACCCAGCGGATGACCCACGTGAAGACCGGCACCAGACGGATAAGGAAACATATCCAGAATGTAGTATTTTGGTTTGGATCTGTCTATTTCCACCTTATAGATATCAGCCTCTTTCCACTTTTGCTTCCATTTTGCTTCAATAAACCCGGGTGTATATTCCATGTACATTGTCGTTTTTCAAATTTGCTGCAAAAGTACGAAATTTACCTGATTTAGTTAAAGAATGAAGGCGCATTTGAGCCAAAAACACAGTAAAAGTGAATAATATGCCAATACAGATGATTTTTATTTTAATAAAATGGAAGGAAGTATAGGCACTTGATGGTAAAATATACAAAAATATACTCAGATACCGCGCTGATTTGGCTTTACATTATTCACTCAAAATGACCTAACCAAAGCATATTTAGCCAAGGCAATCTGACAGTCGTAAAATTGGCTTATCTTTGCCACCGGATTACATTTCCTGATGGAAAAAAGATGACACAAAATACAAATTTCTCCTCAACAATCAATATTTCACTTATCGTGCCGGTGTATAACAGGCCCGATGAAGTACGTGAATTATTGGAAAGTCTTTCGAAGCAAATCGATATGGATTTTGAGCTGATGATAGTAGAAGACGGCTCTACCCTACCCTGCTCAGATGAAGTAAAGGCTTATGAAGGCAAGATGAAGATAAAATATTTCGCGAAAGAAAATACCGGCCCGGGCATTACCAGAAATTACGGTTACGAACGATGTACCGGCAATTATGGTATTTTTTTGGACTCGGACTGTATCATTCCTCCGCATTATATTGCTACTGTTAAAAAATCACTCACAAACCAATATGTGGATGCATTCGGAGGCCCCGACAAGGCTGATGAATCGTTCAGCATATTGCAAAAAGCGATAGATTATACCATGACCTCCTTCATTACTACAGGTGGAATAAGGAGTGGCAGCAAAAAATTAGACAAATACTACCCAAGGAGCTTCAATATGGGTATATCAAGAGAAGTTTTTGAATCAACCGGTGGATTTCCTGCCGTAAAATTTGCCAACAC
>JAIBCG010000082.1 GCA_019694295.1 Saprospiraceae bacterium | reverse complement strand
GTATCTGACTTTATAAAAATCGGGCGGTAATATCCCGACCTTTAATCTGATTGAAAAATATAAAATCGGGCGAATTGATGATGAGCGAATTTTTCTTCAAGAAAACCCTATCTATCGCCTTTTTTGCCATCTGTACGTAGATGGTATCGGCTGAGAATTGGGAAGTATCGCTCCACATTATCGGTACCTTGAAGAAAGTAAACAGCGAATCGGCTGTATTGTATGACAGGCTATCGCAAACGCCTTGTAGGTCGCGTCTCAGTATTCTGACATCATGATAAGCTGTAAAAATTCGCATGGTGTCAACTGAATCCCGTATCATCCTGAATGCCTTAAGCGTATCGGATGTAAGGAATGTAGAGTCGGCACCATCATAAGATATCAGCAATGGTCTGCGGCCAAATGCTTTGAGATAGTCGTTCGAACGGTCAAAAACGGTTGTATCACATTTTGTAATAAGCCTGGCTGATGTATCCTGCCAGATGACATTGCCCGAGGCCGTGCCAAAACCTTTTGCCTTGCTGTAATCCATAAAATCGGCCTCCATAATCTGCGGCGGCTCGGACACTCTTGAACGTCCCTTGGTCTTGAAGCTACCGTCATTGCCGTTGTAGTGTATTTCCTCCCCTGCAAAATCCTGTTTACCTTTTCTGTACTTGGCATTTCCGTAGAGTGAAGTCAGTTTTGACTGTTCATTGTGTACGATTCGCTGAGCGGATGCCTTTTCAGTAGATGATTCGTACCTGGCATTTTCTACCAAGGAGACTTCTGCAAGATACCCTTCATACCTAATGGTATCAGCTGTGGCTTTTGTGTCTTTCCCTTCGTATTGTGCATTGTGGGTAAATTCTGCCTTGCGGTTGGGTATATTATAAAATCCGGCTTCGCAATAAATCTTAGCTGTGTCTTGTACTATAAGTGTAGGTCCTTTAAACACTGCTGTGCGCCGGTCGGTGAGAAATTCGAGTGAATCGGCTTTCAGTGTAAAGGTAGAATCGACAATACGGACATCTTTTTGAAAAAAAGCTTTCTTTTCATTGACCGAATACATACCTGTACGGCTTGACAATTTTGTTTTGCCGTCATTCAAGATGGCTTTGTTATCGTATTTGGCTATTTTAGTATCAAGATTGTAATTGAGTCTTGAAGTAAACAATTGCTGAGTACCATTGACCAAAACAACATCACCGAAGAGATCGGCATCTTTGGTATCACCATTATACCATAGGGAATCAGAAAACACATGAATGGTGTCAGTCTGTTGGATGAGAACCCTGCCGTAGGCTTTGAGCTGGTTATTAAGCAGCAACGCCGAATCGCACGACATATACGTATTGCCCTGCCTTAGCCTTACTTTGCCTACCATCCACTGGTACTCGAGTCCGTTAATTTTTTTGTAGTAAAATGTTTCAGCTTTTTCTACAATGATGAATTTGCCGCTTATTGTATCTTGCTGTTGGGCAAAAAGCAAATTTGACATAAAAACACTCAAGAAAATAGCTATAATAATCCGCATAATTTCACTTAACGATTAAGAGACTACATCTGTTGTCCGGGCTGTTGAAATACCTAACATCAACTCTGCTGCTTCATGACCTGCCAATGTACCGAGTGCCACACCCATTCCGCCCATCCTAACTGCTACTATCACGTTTTCTGATATTTTCTTTATGATCGGAAATTTTACTTTGCCAATACCAAGAATACCAGACCACTGCATATCGATGCCCGGAAATTCGTGTGGTGTTATCCAGGTTTTTAGCATTTGCACAAGATGCTCCTGAATGTCGGGATTGATGCTCAGTGAATCTGTGTATTCCGTATCTGGAAAAAGGTTTCGGCCACCACCGAGTAGTATTCTGCCATCTATTTCGCGCCAGTAAAAATATCCAAGGTCGTAATGAAAGCACGAATCGAGCTTCATGTTTTTATAGGGATGCGTCACCAGTACCTGATTCCTTGCCGGAAAAACTTCCAGCTCGGGTAAGAGCTGGCGTGCAAATCCGTTTGTGGCTACAATCAGCTGCTTTGCTTCGACATAATACTCTGACTGAAGGCGTAGTGTGACTTTTGTCGATTCATCTTCAATCTGTCTGACTTCGGCACCAAAGTAAAAGACAATACCTGCTGTACGGGCAAGTGTAAGGAGTTTTTGCATCATCATTCCGGTATCGAGCCGGCCTTCACACTTGTTGAGTATAAGATGGCTAACATCCGAGAAACCAAAATTCTGAATCTTCTTGTCGCAGATGCTGTAAGTATCGTCCACGCCAGTTATTTCTTTAACCAGACGGTTGAGCCGGTGAATATTATCATGACAATGCGAGAAAAAATCTTCTTCATCTGTCTTAAAAACCTCATAATTGCCACCAGGCCTGAAGAAAATTTCATCATCACCTGTTCGCTTGCGCAATGCTGCCAAACCGGCAAACCGCCTTGCTACCAGATTAAGTGTTGACTCCTCGCCCATTTTATCAAAATCATCAAGCAACTCCGACACGCTTCCGAAACAAGCAAAGCCTGCATTTTTGGTACTTGCACCTGAAGGCAAAAAACCACGCTCGATGATGAGAATCTTCATTGAAGGATCATGCTCAATGAGTGAAAGCGCTGCCGATATGCCTACGATGCCTGCACCGATGATGACCGTATCGAAATCTGACATAAAAGACTTGCGCTCCCAGTAACTTAACTGCATTATTTTACAGACTTAAGGGGTAAAAGTACATTGTTTATGAGAGAATACAAAGCAGGACTTCGATTTTTCAATTAATCGGAATATATTTGCACCTCGTAACAGAACTGTTCTACTATGATACAAAGAATACAATCCGTTTACTTGGTGTTAGCCGTTATTGCTCTGGCCATTTTATTTTTCCCAATATCTTTTGGTGACTTGAAAGCAGGATCTACAATTGCTAAAACGCCCGCTCTCTCAGATGGCACACTCAATCTCGAGGACAATAACCTGTCGATGATATGTACTTTTGCCGGTATTGCCTTGTTTATGGCAGCTATATTTTTATTTAAAAACAGAAGATTGCAAACCAGAATAGTAGCACTAAGCATGTTGGTTGCTTTGATTATATTCATCCTGGCCGGCTGGTTATTCATGAGTAGTAGTAAGATAGCTGGCAATGATTTGTCTCCGGGCATTGGGCTTGGTTCGCCGGTGATAGCCATTTTGTTTGGCTGGCTTGCCAACCGATCGATCAGAAAAGATGAAAACCTTGTTCGGTCTATGGACAGACTTCGTTAAGAAAACCTCAGCAACACTATTAATGAAAAAAACACCACTGTTCACACTTTTACTTACAATATTTATAGATATTGTAGGTTTTAGCATTATTATTCCTATCCTTCCGGTTTATTCGAAGGAGATTGGTGCCAGCAATATCATGGTAGGGATCATTGCAGGCAGTTATTCACTGATGAACTTTTTGTTTTCTCCTGTGTGGGGAAATATAAGCGACAGAATTGGACGCAAACCCGTGATCCTTGTATCGTTGTTTATTACTGCCTGTTCGTATCTGTTGTTTGCATATTCGAAGACCATTTCACTCTTGCTCATATCCAGAATTATAGCCGGTATAGGCTCTGCCAATTATGGAGCGGCACAGGCATACATCTCTGACATAACAAAACCCGAAGACCGTGCCAGAGCATTCGGCTATGTCGGTGCAGCGTTCGGGCTCGGGTTCATCATCGGGCCGGTGATTGGCGTATTTATATTAAAAATGTGGAATGTAGCTGCCATCGGATATGTAACAATGGCGCTCAACCTTGCCAATATGCTGATGGCAATGGCAATATTGCATGAGACCCGTAAAGAAGTGAAATCAGGCACTCCGTTGTTAGAAAATCCGATTATAAATGTACGCGACGGGCTCAAAACTCCGGTTTTAGGTAAGTTGATGTTTATTAGCCTCCTCTACATAACGGCATTGTCGATGATGCAGATAACCATTTCGGTTTTTTGGTCTGAGAAGTACGGGTTGAGCAAAACACAGATATCCGGAATGTTCGCCTTTATGGGCATCATGTCGGTACTGGTACAGGGTTTTCTGGTGGGTAAACTCACACTTAAATTCGGAGAGAAAAACATGATGATAATAGGCGCTGTATTACTAGCAGCCGGACTGTACATAATACCCATGGCGCCTTACAAAGAAGGATTTTATCTTGTAGAAGGCTTTGCCATTATTCTTATTTCATTGGCCAATGGCTGCCTTTCACCGAGTATAACGTCCTTGTTATCACAGAATGCAGGTGCAGAAGAACAAGGCAAGGTACTGGGTGTCGGTATGTCAGTCAATAGTCTGGGCAGAGTAATCGGACCATACGCTGGCGGATTCCTTTATGGTATGGCAATGTTTATGCCGTACTTCATAGGCACACTAATCATGATAGGTGCCTGGAATGTTGCCAGGCGATTCAGAACAAAATATGCTCACATATAATTTTGTTCATGATGTAAATGCCGCAATTCAACATTCAGTGGTACCATTTAATTTTTAGCACATAAGGCATAAATTAAGCATATAGCCTACGAAAATTCCTGCCATTCAATGAAAATCTCTATATTAGACCATTGTTTTCCGGTAGCGTTGCTACACTGAGCAGTACCCCCTGCAATCAGTCCGTCAAAAGATATGGTTCTGTGCGCTGATGCGGCTCTCCCCTACACATTATCCGGTAGCGCCATATCGGGTAATATATGGAATACCGGTCAATTCGACCACTTGCAACACAAAAGGACACTCATTTACCTGCCTTGTAAGGCCGGGCACATACATTTTTGCCTTAGTCGAAAGATTGTTACCCACGGTGTAGGAAAATTGATTTGCGTGTAAATATTATTGTTTTTACAAAGATCAGACTCCCTTTTATCAACCCAGATAACGCATTAGGAATATAAACGAAAATGATGATTACATATAATCCATGAAAAAGTATTAAAAGCAAATTGAACTATGTTTTTTGAGCTTTTGAAATGGATTTGCAGTAATATTTTTTACAGTAAAGAGCCTAATACGTTATCTGGGTCAAACTATTTTGCGGCACAATTTGTTAAACACCTATATAGTTTTACATTTACTGAACATCCTAAAACAAAAATTAAACAAATGCTAAAAAAAATTCTTATTGGTCTGCTTATTGCAGGTGCAGTGGCAGCCGGCTATGGTTATTACCTGTTTAATCTTACTGAAAAAAGCCTTACAGATGTAAAAGCAGACCACTCGACCGATGTCACTTCGTTTTTGCAGGAATACGAATCAGACGAAACCGCCTCTGATGCAAAATACCTTGGCAAGATTGTTGAAGTTAAAGGAAAATTAGACAATGTAAGAACCGACGAAAATGGTCAGGTAAAAATAAGTTTTGAAAGCGATAACCCTATGGCAACCGTACTTGCAGAAATGGACCAGGCAGAAAAGGATAAAGCATTAAAACTTACCAAAGGTAACGAGGTAACCATCCGTGGCAAATGTACCGGAAAATTGAGCGACATCGTTTGTGTTAATTGTGTAATAAAATAAAGTATGCAAAAAATATTTTTGACAATTGTACTGGTATTCATTGCATCTGCGGGTTTTGCACAATTGCTTCATGGCCCCAATGGCTATATGTTGGTTAATTTGTCCTCTGAAAAATGCAAATTTTGGGCTACTACCACAAGGTCTTTGTCAAACATCAATACCCAAACGGGCAAATTCGAAACAGTTGTCTATAATGAATCATTCGTAAGTGCAAACGATACGGCTTCGAATATATTTAATGATGACTACCTCAACTACAAAGAATTTCCTGAATTGCGGCTCAACGGATTTGTATATAACTTCGATAAAATGGATCTTTCTAAGGAATTCAGACAGACTATTACCCTCAGAGGTGTCCTTTATATGCATGGCATTAAAAAAGATGTAGAATATACGGGCAATATTTATAACCGGCCCCAGCTCATGATGTTAGATTATGAATTGTATGTTGACCCAAATGACTTTAGCCTCAAAGCACCTGCGAATCTGGCTTCCTGCATTTCGCCACTTATGCTCATAAAAGGAAATGTGCAGTTAGTTGATATGTCGAAAGAATAAAAAACAGCAGACAATATATTCAAATACTGTCTGCTCATTACCAAATGTTAAAAAATATTTCGAAGAAGTCTGTGAATTATTCTACGATTAATTTGCCTCTCATCATAGCATAGTGACCAGGGAATGTACATATGAAATCATAAGTACCTTTGGCAGGTGCTGTAAATGTAACGTCTGTAGTCTCGCCACCGCCAATGGTCTTGGTGTGTGCAATAACAGAAGAAGCTAATGCGGCAGGAATGTAGTCGTTATCTTTGGCATTGATTGCCTCCTTTGCAAATGCGTCAACATCTGTACCGGCTGCCAGAAGCACCCAGTTGTGACCCATACTTTCTTTAGGCATTTTGCCACTGTGGGTAAGCGTAAGCTTAACTGTCTGACCTTCTGTAGCCTTCAACTCTGTAAGGTCATACTTCATATCATCACCACCTGTGATGGCAAGCATTGCTTCGTTGCTAGGTGCAGCTGCTGCAGGAGCTGATTCTTCAGTTGTTGTTTCTTCAGCTTGCTCTGCTTCTTCACTAGAGCCTCCGCATGATGCAAAAAATAATGAAAGAGAAAGAAAGAAAAAGAGTGATTTTTTCATTTGTTATTAAATTTTAAAATGTGAGAAAATAAAAATTAGTTAATTGTTTGCAAGTGATTCTTCAAGTTCTATTGATTTTGGAAACAAGATATTGTTCTCCAGGTGAATGTGCAGATGCAGGTCATCTTCAAATTCCTTCAGCATTCCGAGTGTTACACTATAGGTATTGCATCCGTCAGCCGGTGTGGTGTAATTGTTGGTCAATGCTGCAATTTTTCTGAAACGCTCACCTTCTGTATCGTGCTCATGCATCATCATGCCAATCGGGTTTTGTACAGTTCCGAATCCGGCAGTAACAGTAGTGCCATCTAATTTGGCCTGCACCATCTTGCGAATGAATGGAAAGAGTATGAGTTCTTCTTTCTTCATGTGTGATGCCAATTCACCTACAGATTCGCGAAACTGCTCCCCTACTTCATGGAGCTCGGGATGGTGCCCACCGTGTACACGGATTATTTTATCCAAGAAAGGCATAATCTCTTCCGACTTTTGAGTTACATAGCGGTGATGCGTTTTTTCGATGTAATCGGCAAGCAGGTCGAGTGGCCAAGATTTGTAGTCAACAGAGCCTGATTGTATCTGCGTGGCAGCGTTGGCCAGCTCTTTTACGAGCTTGTCGGTATCAAGTTGCTTTTCCTTGCAAGCTACCTCAATGGTGCGGTTGCCTTGACAGCAGAAGTCGATGTTATTCTTCTTAAATACAGAAGCAGTCCGGTAATCGTTTGCTACGAGTTCGCCGATGATGCTTTCTTTTGTGATATCCATGATATTAATTTTAAATTTTGATCAATTTGAAAATGATTCCTCCGGTTTTAATTTCTCAATTATTAGATGAGTGGGATGGATGAACTGTTCCTATGGTACTGTATCTTCATCAGAAACATTTCTGCCATTCTGTTGCCCTGCCATTTAGCTCGCTCTGCTTTTTCACCGTGAAAAAAAGTGTCAACTGTGGCTGAGAACAAATCTATCCACCGGTCAAAATGTTCTTTTTGTACCGGTAGCTTGGCATGTGGTACAAAAGGTGCACCGTAGTACGAATGCTTGTCGAGCAATACTGTTTCCCAGAAACGGTACATTTTCTCAAGGTGTGCCGGCCATTTGTCTTGTATCACATTATTGAATACAGGACCGAGCATTTCGTCTTGCCTTATTCTTCCATAAAAACTGTCAACCATCAGCTGTATATCTTCCAGGTTTTCTATTTCTTTTGTTTCAGTCATTCGGTCAATCTTAATCTATTGTTTTAATATTTCTAACAATTTAAGCCGGAAAACATCCTCCGGTATCATTTCATTCACGTAAGGCTATTACCAGGTTTCTGTATCAGCATTATTTTCTCCAGTAATTATTAGCTTGCGCAATGGTCTGAAACTCAATGGCTACTACATTGGCAGAAGCTATAAGCTGGGCAGTATCATTGGCATAGTCGGGTCTTAGTTTCTTTCTTACTTCAGGGTCTGTCTGAATGGCTGCAATAGTTTTCCTTGACATTTTAATAGCCAGTTCGCGACCTTCCTGCGGTGTTTCGGTTATGAGCGACTCCAACCAGATTTCTTTCTTTTCCATAATCAATTAATTTTGTATTTTAGGTGTTTATCAATGTGTTTTTCGGTTAAAATATTATTTTTCAATATTATACGTATAATTATTTTGATTCACATTTGTTCATAAATGTTACAGATTTTTTACCTTATCAGAATCGATTTTCCGGATTTTAGCTTGGTTGCCAGGTCATACACCGTGGTTGATTCTAGATTTTTACGAAGTTTGTTTCTCACCTCAACGATGCTGTCGTGCAGCGGGCAGGGGTCAACATCGCTGCAATTGCTCAGGCCAAGGGCACAACCGTTATAGATGGCATCGCCGTCGAGGGCAGCTACTATCTCGCTCACCATTATATTTTTCATTCTCGATTTATCGATTTCGAAGCCACCACGCGGGCCTTTGATGGACGATACTATGTTGTGTTTGGTAAGAGAACCGAGGATTTTGGCAGTAAAGGCTTCGGGTGTACCGGTATTCTCAGCAACGTCGCCAATCTTTACCCGCACGTCTTCAAGCGATTGGGTGGCAATATATATGATGGCTTTAATACCGTATTCACATGACTTCGAAAACATTTGCTGTTGCCGTTTTGCGGTGCAAATGTAAGCCAATCTTTTATTTCCGACAAATTTGTCTTAAATATTTTTTACAATTTTTACATTGAACTGACAATACTACTACTCATCCTCCTTGCATTGAAATATAATTCCATTATTACGTATTAATAAATGAAATGAGATTCACGATATAACCAATTCTAAACATTGAACAAGTAAATAATTTAAAATATTTACTCAGTATTGAAACCAAAAATAAAGTTATTTCAAAGTTTTATTCCGAATATTCTTTCTTTTTTAGCTCATCACTTTAACCTGTAATTCTTATAAGAAAATAACTCGCGACCGGTAAGCCGATAAACCAGATCCTTGATTTTCTCCTTTAGACTCATCGAATTGTAGGACAGGTCATACTCAAAATGCCAGTTTTTGCTGCTGATACGGTCTTTCATTACTATCGGGTGCTTGCCCACGAACGTAGCCAGCATATCGATTCCCGAATAATCGAATTCCGCAACTACGGGTATCTGCCGAGCTTCATTATCCTTTGCCGAATGCCATATCGTGTCGGCATTCTGCATCTTTTTGTGCATTATCTTCGGTTCCTTGACCCATCCGTAATGGTACATAAATGCGTCAACCGGTACTACGTACAGTTTTTCGTCATTGTTTTTTCTAAAACCCTGGGCATCCTTATAGCTGAAAATACTCCGACTGTTTTTAATGATTCGTATTTCATTTCGATACCAATGCCTTGAGGTTGCAATGTAATCGTAGGAGCCATAAAAATGAAGATATTTAACCAACAAGCCATCGACCGTGCTGTCGTCTTTATATTGCAGCATTGCCTGCTGTACTTTTTCTATACCATCTTCATGAAATACCTCATCACCTTGTATGTAGAAACACCAGTCGGCATCCGGGCTTACGGCTGCTAGTGCTTTGTTCGTCTCGTCAGCCAGTACTTTGCCTCCGGTAGTAAGTTCAGGATTCCAAACCGTACGGATAATCCGGATCTTATCAGAACCTATGGATTGAATAAGCCCGAGCGTACCATCCTCGCAATCTCCCACTGCCACCACTACCTCATCGCAAATAGGCAGAATGGACAAAATCGCTTCCTTTATCGGGAAATCAAATTTGACTGCATTTTTAATAAAAGTAAATCCGGCGACCTTCATAGATACTGCTTTTCAGTACAAAGATAAGCCAAAGCCAGGCAGTTTAACACAGGCTGAGCATATTTGGTTTTGGCATAAAATAATAAAGGGGAATTTCTTCCCCTCATTACCGGACATCGATGGCGTCCGAACCGTTTGTGTCATAGGATTATAAGTAAGTTTTACCCAAACTCATAGTATTTGATAATCGCCTTGATTTCGCGATCTTCCTTTAATGCAGGAAGGTAGTCAAATAATATCTTGTGCATGTCAAAGTCGATCTGGAGTGCTTCACCCAGATTTTCCATGGCATCGAATTTTTCATTTAATGAGAATAAAATGATAGCCCGACAGTAGTAAATTTCGGCACCGGCCGTTGTTTCCTCCGCTTCGAGAAGAATCTCGAGTGCTTTTTCAGATTTTCCGCCCTTGAAGTAAAATTCGGCATAACGTACCCAAGGGGCTGGCATTTCAGGACAAACCTCTGTGGCTCTACGGAAGAACAGGTCGGCTTTGTGGTTTTCGCCACAGTGTATATATGCTTCAGCCAGAGCGACGAAATAGTCTTCGTTGCGGTCTTGAAGAGAAACAGCGCGTTCGTAATAATTGGCTGCAAGCTGCCATTGACCATCTGCCTTGTATGTATTACCCAGGTTATAGTATATTTCGTCATCCACCGGATCGAGGTTTCGTGCCAGTAGATAGTATTTTCTAGCCTTGATCAGGTTAGAAGTTTTTTCGTAACAATACCCGATGCTTTTGAGCGCTTCGGCATCGGCAACGGCATGCTCCATAAGATCGTAGTAACATTTAAGAGCCTGTTCGAATCGTCCGGTAAGTGTACACACTTCAGCACAGTAACGATAGGCGAGTTCGAACTTTGGGTCGATGATATATGCATACTCAAACGACCTAATGGCATTTTCATATTGGTGTAGGTAGTATTCGGCATGTGCCAGGTTATACCATGCTCTAGCACTGTAAGGATTTTTCTCAATAACGATTTTATGCAGCTTAAGGCTTTCTTTATAGTTTTTTGACATTTCGATACTCCACCAGATTTCTCGCAGGGCATCTTCGTTATGCGGATCGATGGTGAGTAGTCTTCTGAGTGAGACAAAAGTACTTTCTGCGTTTTGCATCAGCTTATATATAGCAGCCTCTTCATTCAGTATAAGGATTACTTCTCGAGGTGTAGCATCGGCCTTTAGCGTATCAAGTATATCAAGCGCTCGTGAGTAATCTTCATTCAGTCTGCATGCCTGAATCATCAAAAAATGTAACTCGCGATCGTGTGGGGCAAGCTGTGTAGCAAGACTGATTGTTTCGATAGCCAAGTCTGCAATTTTATTTTCGATTAACTGTGATATTTTTTTCTTCATAAAGGCAATGGTAAGCCTGTTCTTATATATTGCTTCCTCAAAACCTGCAATTGCCTGTTCGATGTTGTCATCTTGGTGAAAGCGGCTGATGATTTGAGTGAATGCCGTTTCCTCAACAGAATCTACCTTTACATTTTGTGACATAATCGTTAACTCATTGACAAGTTTTGTGAGATTCAATTTCGAATTAAGTGAGTTGTTTTTCATGGCTATTTTTAACTGATTTATACTCGAATATACATGTACCGAGATCTAAATGTCAAATATTAATTAAAATTTGATCTTCATGGCCATTTTGTTTATTACAGTTTTATGCATTGAATTCTTGTATTTTATAATTTGATTTTTTATCTATTTTATTTTTTCATATTTATAATACAAAGGTAAATTTAGATTTGAAATATTTATTTATTTAT
>JAIBCG010000081.1 GCA_019694295.1 Saprospiraceae bacterium | reverse complement strand
ACGCTAAAACTATAACTTTTTTGCGAATAAATATGCCAGACAACTGGCTGATTTTCTTTAGCTTATTTGAGTATATCTCTAATGACATTCATTAGACTTGATGCTCTATTGGATTTTTTGGGTTTAATTCCATAAAAGAAAATAATTTTGACCAAAATTTGACACATGATGCTTACTGTTGTTATCTCTTATTACAAGGCTCTTGACAACCTTAAACTCATTCTCCGGGCATTGAACAATCAAAGTTCAATGGATTTTGAAGTAATTATTTCTGAAGATGACAATAATCCGGAAACAATAGATTTCCTGAGTGCAAATAAAGCTAAATATCATTTTAAAATATTGCACATCAACCAACCGAAAGACGATGGTTTCAGGAAAAATGAAATGCTGAACAAGGCAATACTTTCATCCAATGCGGACATGTTGGTCTTCATAGATGGTGATTGTGTACCACATAGACATTTTATTAAAAATTATCAACGACATCTTGTAGAAGGTTACATCTGCGAAGGCCGTTCTGTGATGCTAGGTGAAGACATAAGCAAAGAAATTAAACAATCTCAGACGCTGGACAAACTCAATATTGTTAGCCTTGTAGCATCTGATTCGGGAAACATCAAGGAAGGTATTTATTTCCCATTTTTTCCGTTGAGCAACAACATGAAAGGAAGAGGCCTCCTTGGTCGAAACTGGGGAATATTCAAAAAACATCTCATCGCTGTTAATGGATTTGACATGGACTATGTCAAGGCAGGTGTAGGAGAAGATGTAGATATCGAATGGCGATTGAAGGCGTCCGGACTTAAGAGCAAATCGCTTAAGAACAAGGCAATTGTCTATCACATTTTTCACCCAAGAGGATATTCGGACGAAGCCGTAGTGTTTAATTATAATTTATTCGCCGAAAAGCAAAAACTTAACCATATCAAGTGCAAAAACGGACTTGAACAATTGGGTACGATTTAGCTTTGTAAAAAAATTTGACAAGCATCTTTTCTGCCGCTAGCCTTCCAACTGTGATGCTATTTTTTCCCATTCAGCCATTAGTTCTGTTGCTTTTGCTTTGGAAGCGTTGTATTTTTCAATAGTGATGTTACTATCCGATTTTTCATAAAAACCATCTTCTGCCATCACTTTTTCATAAGCTGCAGATTGCGCTTCATTCCTTTCAATCTCCTGTTCTATCAGTTGAAGTTGCTTCTGAAGTTTCTTTGTCTCTTTATCTTGTTCAGGGCTGATTTTTGCAATGTTTTTATCTCCCTTTGCAACAGACTTTGGTGCGATGGTCACTTCACGAAGGTCGGCTGCTTGTCTTTTATCAAGGAAATAATTAACATCGCCGAGGTATTCTTTAATCTTGTGGTCTCTGAATTCGAAGGTTTTGTTGGTAAGGCCTGAAAGAAAATCACGGTCGTGCGAAACTACTACCAGTGTGCCGGTATAATCCATCAGTGCATCCTTTAGAACTTCCTTTGAAATCATATCAAGGTGGTTGGTAGGTTCGTCGAGTACCAGAAAATTTATTTGTTTCAATAACAATATTGCTAAAGCCAGGCGGGCGCGTTCTCCACCGCTTAGTACTGTTACTTTCTTATCGACATCATCATTGCTAAACATAAATGCACCCAACATTGCCCTTATCTTTGTACGCATTTCGGGCGGACAGTTTTGTTCCATTGCCTGCAATACTGTAACATTCGGCTGCATTTCGTCTGCCTGATTCTGGGCGTAATAACCCAGATGCACATTGTGTCCCAGATTACATTCCCCGGATGTGAGGCTTTGTACCTTTGCCAGGATTTTCACAAGTGTAGTTTTTCCTTGGCCGTTTTGTCCGACGAATGCAATTCTGTCTCCACGCAGTATTTTAAGGTCAATATTCTTGATGACTTCTTTTGTACCGTACGATTTTGAGAGGTTTTTAATTTCTGCAACTACTTCGCCGGAGCGTGGCACTTCCTGAAACCGGATGTTCATGCTCCTAATGTCTTCTTCATCGAGCTCTACACGTTCTATTTTATCCAGTTGCTTTTGCATCGATTGTGCCATAGTTGTTTTATTGGCTTTAGCCATGAAGCGAGCTATTGTTCTTTCTTTTTGAGCTATTACGCGCTCCTGATTTTTAAACGCGGCAGCCAGTTTTTCTCTGCGTTCGGCACGTAGTTCGAGATATTTTGAGTAATTGGCCTTGTAATCGTACAGGTTGCCAAGTTCTATTTCTATTGTTCGGTTGGTAACATTATCCAAAAACTGCTTATCGTGTGAAACTATAATCACACAATCAGGATAATTGCGCAGATAAGCTTCGAGCCAGATGATGGATTCAATATCAAGGTGGTTGGTAGGCTCGTCGAGTAGCAGGTAATCGTGCTGTTGTACAAGTAATTTTGCCATCTGAACACGCATCTGCCAGCCCCCACTGAAGGTATTGAGTGGTTTATTAAGATCTTCTTGTTTGAACCCGAGGCCTTTCAATATTTTTTCAACTTCGGCATCCGCCTGGCCTGCCCCGAACAAATGCAGTTTTTCGTTCAGGTGTGTCCACTCGTCTATCCAATCGGCATATTCGTCAGTTTCAACCATATCGAGTCTGGTCTCTATCCAATGCTGGAGTTCATCATAACGTCTTTCAAGACCTGATATTTCACCCATGCTGTTCATCACAGCCTGCTTAACCGGCAATTCACCTGCTTCGGGCAGATCTTGTGTGAGGTAACCCACCTTAGAGTTGTTAGGCATTTGTACTTGGCCATAGGTAGAGGACTGAAACCCAGCTATTATCTTCAATAGTGTTGATTTGCCGGCACCATTTCTACCTACAAGCCCTATTTTATCCTTGTGCCCCGCCTGAAAACTAACTTCGTTGAGTATCTTTCTGTCGCCAATGATGAGCGAAATATTATTTATCTGCAGCATGAATTATTAAAATTAGGTGCAAAGATTAAGCAATTAAACGTTTTTGACAAATAATTCTGGATATTAGCTCAGACAAATTTGATATTATGCGTGTTTTTCAAGCTTTTTCTAATGTAAATCCGAAGGTCGAACCTACACCCGGTGTACTTCTGACATTAATAGTCTGATGATGAGCTTCAATAATGTGTTTAACGATAGACAACCCGAGTCCTGAGCCACCTTCTGCTCTACTCCTGCCTTTGTCAACACGGTAAAACCTGTCAAATACATGCCGGATGTGTTCTTCCGGAATGCCTATACCGTTGTCTGTGATTTCTACAAGTACGTTTGTTTCCATATCGTAGATACCTATGCTCGTTTTACCTGTTTTGTGGCCGTATTTTATCGAATTCTGTATAAAATTATTAAGTACTATACGGATGTTTTCGCGGTCAGCCTTTACCAGATAGGAATGATCCGATCCTGGTTTGAAACTTAGAATGATGCTTTTGCGCAATGCGAGCATTTCATTGTCGTGCAATACTTCATTTACTAGTTCTTTGATGTCAAATATTTCAATATTCAATACGATATGGCCTGATTCTAGTTTTGAAATGATTTCAAGCTTGCTTACTATATTCTCAAGTCTGTCAACATTGGTAGCGGCACGTTTTAGGTAATAGAATTTCTTTTCTTCATCATTAACAGCACCATCCAGCAAAGTATAAATATAGCCTTGTATGTTGAATATCGGTGTCATTAGTTCGTGCGACACATTACCTATATAATTTCGACGGTATTCTTCGAGCTCACGCAATGTCTCAATCTCGCGGTTGTTTTGGTCAGCCCATTGCTCAACCAGCTTCTCAACTTTGTTTATGTTATCAGAATAAATCTCCGGATTGTTTTTTTCCAACGAAGTAAGCTTTTGTTTCGCTATACTCTTATAAATGAGTTTGATACGCCTTCTTACAAAATGCTTTACTATAAAATAAGCAGACAGATAGGCTATAATAAGCAACACAAAAAAATCAACAGCATAATGCAAAACCGAGTAAACGTCACCACTGAACCGGTTGTATAGAAATTGGAATAAAACAAAAACTACAGCTGCCGAAATAGCTGTTATAAAAGAAACCAAAGTAGGTGACGGATTCTTAAACATTAGGTTTTAATTTTATATCCTATACCTTTTATTGTAATGATTTGTTCGTTCCCTAATTTTTCACGCAGTTTTCTGATGTGCACATCTATGGTCCTGTCAGATACTATTATTTCATTGCCCCACACTTTGCTATAGATTTCATCACGACTAAATACTTCTCCCGGTCTGGTTGAAAGCAAATGAAGAATTTCGAATTCTTTTTTGGGTAAGGAAAATTGATTTTTCCCAATTTTCACTATCATTTGTTGCCTGTCGATGATTAATTCTGAACCTATATTAATTTCCTTTCTGTTTTCATTTCTGTTCATTCGACGCAGTAATGCATTTATCCTGCTTATAAAAACCTTGGGCTTAATAGGTTTGTTGATAAAATCATCGCCTCCATTTTCAAGAGCTTTTATCTGAGTAAGATCTTCTTCAATTGCCGTAAGAAACACTATAATGATGTCTGCAAAATAAGATTTTGACCTTAGATGGCGACAGACTTCAATACCGTTCATCACCGGCATCATAATATCAAGTACGATAAGATCGGGCCTGAAAGATTCTGCAGTGGCAATGGCTTTTGTACTGTCGTTGATGCATAGTACATGATAATTTTCCTTCTTTAAGTTATAGCTTAAAAATTCGGTGATATCTTCCTCATCATCAACTATTAATATCCTGACAGGTTCCTTTGACATTTCTACAAATTCTTGGTTAAGGGCCAATTGAGGAATCCTTTTTACTTGTCATTATCCGTTGTACCATTTTCGAGCCGTTTAAGCACATCTTCGTACATGGTTTCAAGTATTTCAGGCTTGCTTTCGTAGTATTTGATGGCTTTGTCAAAATCAGTCTTTTTTACATTGTGAATCTTCAATATTTCATCAAGGTAAACTTTCGAAACGCTATCTTTTATACCAGGATTCACATTGGCCAAAACAGCATCCGATACGTGCATATCTGCCAATATTTTTACCATTGTATCTTTGTCCACCTGAGGTTTTTCAGTCTTTTGGCAGGCAACCGACAGACCACATATCAGTATATAAATAAATAGTCTATTCATCATCGCGAGGTTTTGAGAATAATGTGAGCCTTGTATTGTCAGGTGAAATCTCTTTCCAGCTATATGCATGTATTTCGAGCTTAAAAAAAGCACAGGTAGGCACATTGTCAATCATATAGTCAGAAAACATATTTGCCAGATGAGTATAACCCGGATTATGCCCAAAGAACAATACACAACGGTGCAGTTGATTCAGGTTTCTTACTTCATGAAGGATCTCATCCGGGTAAGCATGATATAATTCTGGTACAGACTCTATTCCATGAATATTCATACAATATTCTTTGACAAAAAAAGAAGACGTCTCCAAAGCCCTTACTGTATTGCTTGACACGATGTGGTCAACAGCCGGCACCAATGACCTGAGTCTCGCAGCCATTATAGGTGCATCTTTAAGTCCACGCGGTCCCAAAGGACGATTGATATCCGACAAAAGAGGATTATTCCAGTCAGATTTTGCGTGTCTTATGAAAATAAGTTCTTTCATATAGCAAATGTAGTATAATATTAATTTTATGTGTAGTAGCTTTACCTTTTAAATCAATTTTTTCGTACAATTCTTACAGCAAGCATTTTAGTGTATGAATTTTCAACTCAAAGACCTGCACCTTCATTTCGATAAGCTGACCATGGCAGAAGCCGAGATGCTGATTACTTCGGGTGATCTACAGAAAATATCCGAAATTCAAAAAAATGTCTGGCAGTTGAAGTTTGATTACGAGAACGTAAATAGCCGATGCGAGCTGAATACATCCGGTAAAGTCAAGAAATATTCATGCAGTTGTGTCGTGTTTTCACTTTACAAAAAATGCAAACACGTTGCTGCACTGTGTATGCTCATTCAGAAGATCAAACTAAATGCCGGCACAAAGGATGACAATCCATTAAACCGGACTGTCCGTTCCATTTCCTTAGGAAAGATTCTTAAACATACTTCACATATTGAGCTGACTAATTTTTTACTCGACTATACCAAGACTTCTCCGGAGCTTAGCGCACTGCTCAAAGCAAGGTTTCTATTCAACTTCCCTGAAGAAATTACGCTGGAGAATGACCCGATCCTCACTGCCCAGATCAATCGGTTGTTACAGTCGAAAAGGCCGGCAGAAAATACACTTTTCGATATTTACAAATCGTTAGACGCTTATTTTGTCCAGGCAATCCGGAAGATTGACCAACATGAGACACTTGCTGCATTCAATATTCTTTCTATCATCAGCAAAAATTTGAACAAACTCATCGTTCAATACCAGGCAGATAATGAAAAATTGCTCGGTATGTCCATAAAGCTATATAACAAACTCGCTGACTTAAACCGATTGTTTGTGGCTCCTGAAGCAAAGAACCAACTATCAGAATTACTACTCGAAGGCAGAGAACTCACTACCACAATAACAAATACTGAGTGGCATGAGAAATATATCGAAGTTCTGTTATTAAATTTATCCAACAATAGTGATTTTCAAAATATTAAGGATGAATTATTCAACAAATACTTTAAACAAATACGCCTTATTGAGAACCGATCAGCATGGATAATGTTTGACATTCAGTCTGATGTACTCTGTAATGTTAAACCCGAGCCGACAAACATCGCCACCAACATAGGCGAAGACATAGATTTGCTTCGCTCGCTTCTCACTCGCCTCATCCCCAAGCTACATTATGAGTTGGCAAGCAAATTAATCACTCAATGCTGCAAACAGTATCCGACATATTTTTCGACCTATACACATGAACTCAACTCCATTCAGCTCGAGATGGCAGTACGTACGCACAACTGGAAGAAAGCTGAAAAATTATTGCTATCCGACTTTCCTTATAATCCGGATGGTCGTGTTTTATTGTATATAAAGGAAGCATTTCCAACGCATTTTGAAGAAATATCCAACAAACTCAGTCAAATTAAATTACCTGATACCGAACAACAACTCTTACTTGAAATGGTACTTTCGGAAGTTAGCGGCGATTACCTTGCACCGATGAACACCATCATAGCAAGTAACGATATAAGACTACTTGTAAAATACGACCACTTGTTCTGGAAAAAAAATCCGGAAGAAACGGTTGAACTCTACAAAACACTCTCTAAACTTTACCTTGAAACCCACTTTGGCGAACCCGCCCAGACTTTCATCCATGATATGTTTCAGCACTTGGAGAATAATAAACGCAAAGAAGAAGTAAGAACCATCCGCAAATTCCTCAATCCGTTGTTTTCAAAAAGAATGGCCATCAACACTAAAATCAAATATCCTGCGATATGAAACTCGAGCTTTGGTGTATAGGCAAAACAGCAGAAACCTACCTAGATGAAGGAATCGACATTTACCGTAAAAGGATAAATAAATATGTACCATTCGAAATGCGGATAATACCAGATGTAAAGGTAAATGGCAAACCGGATGCAGCACACCTCATGTTGCAAGAGGCAACCCTGGTACAGAAACTACTTTCTAAAGACGATTACCTGATAACGCTGGATGAACGAGGCAAAACCTTCAGTTCGGTCATGTTTTCAGAACAACTCAACCGACTTGTCCAACTACCATACAAAAGGATTATCTTCCTGGTAGGAGGCGCTTGGGGCATACACGATACACTCAAACAAAAAGCAGGAATGATGTTATCTTTGTCACAGATGACATTTTCACACCAGATGATCAGATTATTTTTTACAGAACAGTTATACAGAGCATTCTCCATCCTCAACAATGAACCATACCACAACGAATAAAATATGATAACATACATATTAATGACCACCATCGGCATTGTTAGTTATATGGCTTTTAGCGACCAGAGCATGAAGCACAAACTGGCCTTTTACCCTTACGGCGCATTTCACCATAAAGAATATAGCCGATTCATAACCTCTATTTTCGTTCATGCCGACTGGACCCACCTATTGCTCAATCTCTTTGTGTTGTACGGCTTCGGACTTGCCATGGAGCGAGAGTTCAAAGATCTCTCTATTCAGCTTTATGGTTCACCACAGGTTGGCTACCTTCATTTCCTTGCTATCTTCCTATTGAGTGGTATTGTTGGTGACCTGCCCGATTATTTCATGAAAAGGAATATGACGCACTATTTGTCCTTAGGAGCATCAGGCGCTATATCGGGCTTACTTTTTGCCTTTATCATGCTCCACCCTACAGCACGCATGGTTGTATTCATCGGCATACCGGTGCCTATGGTAGCCTGGCTTTATGGTATTATGTATGTAGCGTTTTCTATCTATGCCAGTAAAAAAAACAGCGACAATGTCAATCACCTGGCACATTTGGGTGGTGCCCTTACAGGTATTTTGTATGTTTTGTTTATTTTTCCGGGAATAAAATTACCAGTATGAGAAAATTGTTCATTGCCTTGACACTGACTGTGTGCTTTATCGCCTGTAAAGACAATAAACCAAAAGATTGCCCGAGTGGCAAACCTCTACCTATCTTCACCAAGGAAATGTCCGTAGTCAAAAACCATTCCTTCAATGCTCAAGGACAAAAGAGCCAAGAAGAAGTTGGCCTCGCCAACGGTACACGACTCGAAATATTCCAACAAGGTTGCGACACTTTATCACAGTCTTTTCGCTTTAGCTTTTCCCACTTGATAACCCGTGACTCATTTGTCACCACTATCGATTCTGCCATAAGCCAGTTCAGATATCTGAGTGCTGCCAATGAAAAACTCAAACCATTCGTCATCTGGTCTGATGCTCTCACGCAGCTACGCACACACATCCGACAAGGCGAATACCTCGACCTAGACCGTGGTATCAAACTGCGGATTGACCAACTTGACCAAGGCAGTGGCACCACAATTGTACTGGATGTCATGCAAATTTCATCAACACATTAGATTTCCGAAAAAATCTGTCTATCTTTACACCAACAAACAAAAATGTTATGAATTTTGATCTTATTGTAATAGGCAGCGGACCTGGAGGTTATGTGGCTGCCATCCGAGCGTCACAGCTGGGCATGAAAGTAGGCGTCATCGAACGCGAACACGTAGGCGGTATCTGCCTCAACTGGGGTTGTATCCCTACCAAAGCACTCCTGAAAAGTGCCAGCGTATTTGAATACATTAACCACGCCGCAGACTACGGTATCACCACTGGTACTGCCACCGCCGATTTTCCTAAAGTCATACAGCGTAGCCGCGACGTAGCAGGTGGCATGAGCAAAGGAATCCATTTCTTGTTTAAGAAAAATAAAATAACACTCATTGACGGCCATGCCACACTCAACAAAAACAAAAGTGTTGATGTCAAAGACGCAGCAGGCAAAGTAACCAACTATACTGCCAATAACATCATCATTGCCACAGGTGGCCGTGCTAAAGAACTACCAAATCTGAAAATAGACGGCAACAAAATTATCGACTATAAAAAGGCCATGTCACTCGAATCACAACCTAAGCGGCTGGTAGTAGTAGGTGCAGGTGCCATCGGTGTCGAGTTCGCCTATTTCTATAACTCCATCGGTACAGAAGTCACCGTCGTCGAATTCATGGAACAAGGCCTGCTCCCGCGCGAAGATGCAGACATCTCAAAAGAGCTTTCCAAGATATTTACCAAGAAAGGCATTAAAGTACTTGCCAACACCGGTGTAGAAAAAGTAGATACCTCGGGCAATGAGTGTAAAGTGTTCGTCAAAAGCCGCAAAGACGGAAAAGAAGAAACCATCACATGCGATGTGGTACTTTCGGCAGCAGGCGTTACACCCAACACAGAGAACATCGGCCTCGAAGCACTCGGCATCAAGACCGACCGTGGCATGATACTCGTTGACCAGTATTACAAAACAAACGTTGACGGCATCTATGCCATCGGTGACGTTATACCAACACCAGCCCTCGCTCACGTAGCAAGTGCCGAAGGTATATTGTGTGTAGAAAAGATAGCAGGCATACACGTAGAACCCATTGACTACAACAACATTCCGTCCTGCACCTACTGCTCACCTGAGGTCTCTTCAGTCGGCTATACAGAAAAGTCTGCCAAAGAAGCGGGCTACGACATCAAGGTTGGCAAGTTTCCGTTCTCTGCATCGGGCAAGGCAAGTGCAGCCGGTGCCAAGGAAGGCTTTGTCAAGGTCATATTCGATGCCAAATATGGCGAATTCTTAGGCGCACACCTCATTGGTATGAATGTAACCGAAATGATTGCTGAAGTCGTTGTCGCCAGAAACCTCGAGACTACCGGCCACCAAATCATCAAGTCGATACACCCACACCCTACCATGAACGAAGCCATCATGGAAGCAGCAGCAGCAGCTTACGGTGAGGTCATCCACATGTAATCAGTTCCATACAAGTACATAACACAAAGCCCGTTGGTCTGCATCAGTCAACGGGCTTTTTATTTCATTTCCGTTACTGTATCTTCAGTTGCTCAGGTTCGTTCAGTATTATCTGGGGCTTGTTTTTATACAACTGTACCCTTCCGGTGACACACACATTCTGGTTTTTGAGTCTTTCCTCCGGCTGATAACTAAATTTCTCACGGCTCGGCCCATAGATCACAATCGTAAATGTCTGGTTAGGGTATGCCGCACCCAGATTCAAAAACGTAGGCTTCTTGGCCGAATAATCAAGAAAACGCGTTGTATAGACCTTTCCACACACAGTTACCTTCTCGCCTACATGGTTGATGGCATCTGCGTCTTCTATCACCCTTTTCTCTGCAGGTGGCGTACTTGTTACCGCTATTGGCTCTTTAAAAAACTCGTTCAGCACACCGGCAAGCCTTACACCTGCCTTTACCAGTTGCATCTCTACCACCGGCTTCATCCTTACCAGATAATCATCCGACATTTTGTGTTCACCGCCGATGTTGTATATATCACCCAACAATGCCCTCGACTCATTCCACCACGCTACCATGTCGGTCTGGGCTATCGTTTTCACATCCTGTTCAGGCAAACCATTCAATAATGCCGTACAACTCTCGTAAGTCACTTTTTGCTTAGATATCAGGTATTCGTCCCATACCTTATGCAGATTCGTACCATAACCATTGATATTCACTTGATAATCATTTCCGCCACGGTCATCCGCATAGCCTACATGCAGTGGTTGGTGCAGATCACCTATCAGGTGAAAAACGAGTAAAGTATTCAGCTTCAGTTGCTCTTCATTGACCGCCACACCCGACCGAAAATCATCAAAAGCCCTATGCAGAGCGTTCATCAGATTATCACCCTCCGTAGGTTTGTATGACTCCCCTGCCGGTATATTTATATAGTGCCAGCTTCGCAAATAAGTATAATTTTTATCCTGCCTCACATCATCCATCCACGTACTTGCCTGCTCAAAGCTCATCCCATCGAGAGCCTGCAATACATTCGACCTCACCGCAGGGTCAAGCCTGTCAAATGCTATCTTCGCTATTATCCAATGCCCCGGTGAGCTGTACGCATTCGCCTTTGTCGTCAGGCATACCAATAGTACCAGCACATAACTAATCTTCAATATCTTCTTCATAGCCGCTTATAATAGCACAAAGATAATGAATGTAGCACTAAAATGCCAGTTTATGCAAACGATTAGCATTTGCATAGCAATAGCTTGGGCGTACCCCTGTCGGGTCGGGCTATCCGCCTTACTTCGTGCCGGCTTCTATCCCTTACGCATTTCATTCAGTAAGAAATTTGAATATCCAGAACAAAATTATCAAAGCCACCTAATAGAAAACGCCCCAAGCCCGGTGTCGCTGAACACCGGATTGCAAAAGCCCCGTTCGTTTATGATCCGGGGCTTTGGTTTTTTAAGGTACCTCTCGTTTATGGTTGGGCTTTTTCAATCCGCTTAATGT